>NZ_JADBPZ010000003.1:0-227889 GCF_014893445.1 Enterobacter cloacae complex sp. P29RS
CCTTTCTCTGTTCTTGCGAATCCTACCGCTATAGCAAGTGCAAACATTACGGGAAGATTGGCAAAAACAGGTTCCAAGAGAAGTAAAAAATATGCTTTGTGCCGATTATAAGCGCATTCGCCGCGCTGTTTTATGGTATTGTATTAACTTTTTTCTGGCCTTTTGTAGGGGCTCTGTTTGGCGTGGCAGGTTCTGCTCTTGGCAACTTGTCTGCAGGAGGCCATGGTTATATTGCATCATTTATTTTCGGCATCATTGAGAGATCATTGATTCCAGTCGGTCTGCACCACGTATTTTACCTACCACTCTGGCAATCTGAATTAGGCGGCACAGCAGAAATAGCCGGGCATGTAATAAAGGGAACACAAAGCATATTTTTTACTTCTCTTGGAACCGGAGACTTTACTCATTTTAGCTCAACAAATTTTATGACAGGAAAATTCCCGTTCATGATGTTTGGGCTACCAGCTGCAGCATATGCGATGTATACGGTGGCCGACAGAGAAAACAAAAGGGCTGCAGGTGGATTATTATTTTCTGTAGCGTTCACTGCTTTTCTGACAGGCATTACCGAACCTATTGAGTTCACATTCCTTTTCCTCTCCCCTGCACTTTACTATTTTATTCATGTTCCTCTGGCTGGTCTGTCATTCCTTCTGATGGATATTTTTCAGGTTAAAGTTGGAATGACATTTAGCGGTGGATTCATTGATTTTATTTTATTTGGTGTTTTACCGGGCGTAACTGGAGTTCATAACAACTGGTATTACATTCCTCTGGTAGGAATTGCTTATGCTTTCCTTTATTTTATTATATTCCGTTGGTACATTCTAAGATTTGACATAAAGACACCTGGCCGTAAAGAAACTCTAGTTGAAGTCAAAACAAAAAAAGATTATCTGGCGGCAAAAGAAAATAATGAACAAGTGCGACAAATAATAGATGCCCTCGGCGGCGCCGAAAATATACTGGATGTCGATGCCTGCATTACTCGTCTTCGTGTTACTGTAAAGGACAGTAATTTTGTCAAAGATAATGAATACTGGATTAATAAACTTGGAGCTAAAGGCCTGGTAAAAGTGGGAACGACAGGAGTCCAGGTCATATATGGTGCTGCCGCAGCACAATACAAACTATTAATCAATAACATACTGGAGAAATGATGAACATTCTGTTTAAGTACTGCAGAATCGGGGCCTTTATGATTGACATGGCCATTGTTCAAATGTTTACGCAACTAGCACATAATGTATTCATTATGATATTGAAACTGCTGACACTTAAAAGGCACTTAATTCTACCTTTTAGCAACAATCTGGCTCTTACGTTATTATTGTTTATATGTTTTATTTTACTTCTCATATTTACAGTGATATTTGTCATATACCAATGGATATGTTTCCGCTGCCTTGGTGTTTCGCTAGGAAAATGGATTCTGGGTCTAAATGTAATGGATACAAATGGCTATTCTTTGTCATTGACAAGCTATACTAAACGCGAATATGAAAAAGTTGCGCTCTTTACAACCAGCCTAACGTTTTATGGACTCTATAGCATAGCGCAATTTATCACTTTCTCCAGAGAACCTCTACATGGAAGAAGGAGTAATTCAGTGGTATCTTTCAATAAAGATATCATTAGGCATACATAATTAACTTTATCGGTTGCTGGTTATCCCGGCAACCGAACCCTTCCATTCTAGGATGTGTATCAGAATCCTCAGTACCATGCTGACACGATCTTAATTTGAAAATTGTCTCCTCTTTTTCTTTATCGTAAGAAAAAACGATGGCGAGATACCTGAATACTTGATTTACTGGATGGCATATTCCTACTCGAATGGACATAGCCCACATTATGGAAAAAAATTGGGTGCGCCAACGCACTATCTTACCGAGTTTGCGCTAAATGTTCAGGTAGTCCAGTGCAACATTGAATAGCTGCGCCGCCGAGTCTCCGCCTTAGTCCGGCGGGATATTTCATGATGGTGCAGGAAAACGGCCCAGGCCTCTGCGTCTTACACAGCACGGGGACGGTTCCTTACACTGCTCAGATCCTCCACGGTTTTCCTCCGGTCCGGTGACTCAAAGTCAGCCATCCTGCACAGGTGAATGTGAGCGAGAGCCCCAGGCTCAACAGCGACAGACGTAGCCCGATGAATTCAGCAACCGGTCCGACAATCAGCGGACCTGCCAGCAGGCCGATATAACCGATCCGCGTGGTGATGGCCAACCCCTCTGATGCCGGCATTCCCCCCTGAACGGCCAGCCTGGCCGCCGTTGAAAACAGAAGCGGAATGATGTTTGCAATACCGAGGCCGGTAAAGAAGAACCCGGCCACCACTTCCGCTGGCGAGCGCAGCGCCAGTACAGCCGCCAGCCCTCCTGTGGCGACTATCCAGCCCGTGGCTATAAGGAGTTGATTCGCAATTCGAATGCTGATCAGGACGCCTGAAGTATCAAAAGAACGGGAAGTAAATTATCTGAAATAATGAGTTTTGATAAATACAGCAAATGTCAGCTCATAGGTCCATGTAATTTATCATTTATTAACAATTGGTTAGCTTTGTTAAATTGATATTCTCCTCTTGTCCACGGATCTGTCCATGTCTATTTGTTCTCCCGTCGGATATATCAAGGATAGTGACGATTGAATTGGGCCTCAATTAGATGAAATTGGGTCAGTATTTCTGAATCAATCCGTTTAATGAGAATCAGATCACAATCTATAAAAACGTTATTTGTTTCATGCTTCAAAATAAATAGAAACTACCGCTAGGTAGCCCCTTAATTATAAATAAACGTCTTAGCTATCGATACGAACTATCTTTCTGATAAATGAGGAAATTATGCTAAAAGAAATTCAGAAGAACACTGTACGCCTTGCGGTTCTGGTATGCCTTCCCCTGTCAGTTTCTGCCAGCATCCGGGTTGCTCAGCAACCAGATCTGGGCCATGATACCGTCCCTATTCTTCATCTGTCGGGGCTAACCTTTAAGGATCTGAACCGTGACGGCAAGCTGACCCCATATGAAGACTGGCGGCTTCCACCGCAAATCCGAGCAGCGGATCTGGTAAAACGGATGACGGTAGCTGAAAAGGCCGGTGTGATGATGCACGGTACAGCCCCTGCTGAAGGCAGCGCTTTCGGCAACGGTAGCGTTTATGACAGTGACGCTATCCGCAAAATGGTTGTCGGAGCCCACGTTAACAGTCTGATTACCCGTCTGAACGGTGATGACCCGTCTAGGCTGGCTGAGCAGAATAACCTGATACAACAGACTGCTGAGACAACCCGTCTGGGGATCCCTGTCACCATCAGTACGGATCCACGTAACTCCTATCAGGCTCTTGTGGGCATCAGCAACCCTGCAGGCAAATTCACTCAGTGGCCGGAAGCAATTGGCCTGGGGGCAGCCGGAAGCGAGGTACTGGCACAGCAATATGCGGATTATGTCCGGCGTGAATACCGGGCTGTAGGGATCACCGTAGCTCTGTCACCGCAGGCTGACATCGCAACAGAACCTCGGTGGGCAAGGATCAGTGGAACCTTTGGGGAAGATCCAGAACTGGCTAAAAAGCTCGTCAGAGGATACATCACAGGGATGCAAAAAGGTGGGCAGGGTCTTAACCGCCAGAGCGTTGCGGCTGTGGTCAAACACTGGGTCGGCTATGGGGCAGCGGAAGACGGCTGGGATGGTCATAATGCTTACGGTAAGTATACTGTCCTCAGTAAAGAGAGTCTGCAAAAACACATTATTCCTTTCCGTGGTGCTTTTGAGGCTAACGTGGCAGCAGTGATGCCGACCTATTCCGTGATGAAAGGAGTAACCTGGAACGGGAAAGAGACTGAACAAGTTGCTGCCGGCTTCAGTCATTTTCTTCTGACCGACCTTTTAAGAAAACAGAATAACTTCTCTGGAGTGATTATCAGCGACTGGCTTATCACAAATGACTGTGATGACGAATGTGTTAACGGTAGTGCGCCGGCTAAAAAACCCGTTGCCGGAGGTATGCCCTGGGGCGTTGAGTCTCTTTCTAAAGAGCAGAGATTTGTTAAGGCGGTTAACGCCGGTATTGATCAGTTTGGCGGCGTGACGGATTCCGCTGTGCTGGTTGATGCCGTAAAAAAAGGTCTTATCACTCAGGTTCGTCTCGACGCCTCGGTTAAGCGTATTTTGCAGCAGAAATTTGAACTGGGTTTATTCGAGCAACCGTATGTAGATGCTAAGCTTGCAGAAAAGATTGTCGGTGCCCCAGACACCAAAAAAGCGGCCGATGATGCCCAGTTCCGTACGCTTGTTTTGCTGCAGAATAATAACATTTTGCCGCTAAAGGCCGGCACGAAAGTATGGCTTTATGGTGCTGATAAAACAGCCGCCGAAAAAGCGGGTCTGGACGTAGTTTCTGAGCCGGAAGATGCAGATGTGGCTCTTATGCGAACCAGTGCCCCCTTCGAGCAACCACACTACAACTACTTTTTTGGCCGCCGTCACCATGAAGGCTCTCTTGAGTACCGGGATGACAACAAAGACTACGCGATCTTGAAGCAGGTTAGTAAGCATGTTCCTGTCATCATGACGATGTACATGGAGCGGCCCGCCGTTCTTACGAACGTGACGGATAAAACCAGCAGTTTCATTGCCAACTTTGGGCTAAGTGACGAGGTCTTCTTCAGTAGACTGATGTCGAATGCACCATACACGGGGCACCTTCCTTTCGCTTTACCTTCCTCAATGGCATCCGTGCTTAAACAAAAATCTGATGAACCAGATGATCTGGAGGCTCCATTATTCCAGCGTGGATCCGGGCTGGCGCGCTGACATCCTGCAGAGGACTGTGCAAGACAGGTAACTACCCGCTGCGTCTATTTAATCTGATTTTCACTCATGTCGGTATTGACATCATTTATGTCGGTACCGACCCTTGTTGCTGGCCGATTCGGCTATCAGACTAGGGTCACGACACAACCAGACGGAGATAATGGGGATGAATACACTTAAAACAACTTGGAAAGGGTTAAAGCAGGGGCAGGGCAACATTAGTGGGAGTAACTTCGATATTCCCATCGCCATTCCTGAATCCTTTGGCGGCACCGGTAGTGGAGCGAATCCAAAAGATATGCTTAAGGCCTCAGCAGCGTCATGCCTGGTGATGACGCTGGCCATCATGCTTGAGTCACGCAACATCAGGGCTGATAATATTAACGTCTCCACGGATATCACAGGGGATAAACCTCAGAATTTGCATATCAGCCACTCAGTAGCGGTTTCGCTGCCTGCAGGGACGACGCCGGAACAGGAAGACAAAGCCAGACATATGATTTTTGCAGCTGATCAGGCCTGCATGGTTGGTAATTTACTCAAAGCCGCAGGTGTGCAGGTTACAGTATCAGGTGATGTGTCTTTGCTGTAACGTTTGCGGTTATGTCGGCGGCGTTGATATCGCCATGCTGTATACCGTCACTGATCTCAGTGACCTCAACTACCTGTCCCGTACCATTCTGACCAATGCTGCCAACATGATAGCCGGCGCGGTCAACCATGTTGATGCACCTAACCGGGCACAAAAACCGGTACTTGAATTGACCATGTTTGGCGTGACCACACCTTGTATCAACCAACTGTTAGCTGTTCTTAATGAACAGTATGACCCATTGGTGTTCCATGCCACGGGTAACGGTGGTACGTCGATGGAGCGCCTCGTTGAAAATGGCGAGGTAGTGGGGGTTATTGATATCACATTGACCGAAGTGGCTGACCTGCTGTTTGGTGGCGTCCTGGCGCGCCCGGAGACGCGACTCGATAGTATTGCCCAGACTGAAGTACCGTGGGTCGGCAGTGCCGGCACCCCGGACATGGTCAATTTTGGGAAACCTGACAGCATACCTGAGCGTTATGCTCAGCATAGAAAGTTTGTCGAGCATAACGCTCAGGTGACGCTAATGCGCACAACACCAGAGGAAAACTACCAGCTCGGCGTGTGGATTGGCGAAAAGCTCAATCGATGTAATGGGCCGGTACGCTTTACTACCAGAAGGCGGATTCTCCGCGCTTGATGCTCCTGGCCAGCCGTTCTTCGATCCGCAGGCAAGGCAGGCTTTTGCCGAAGGGTTAGAGTCGACTGTGTTACAGACGAGCAGGCGCCGGATTATCAAAACGCCTCACCATATTAACGCACCTGAATTTGCAGCACTTGTGATTGAGGAGTTCAACGCAGTCATGCAACACCAGGGAACCTCTCATCACTGAACACCAGGGAAACTTTAATGAATAACTACAAAGTACTTGTTGAAAGTCTGAAACAGAAAGTCGTCCGTGGTGAACCCATTATCGGTGCCGGTGCCGGTCTTTCCGCGCGCAGCGAAGAGGCCGGCGGTGTTGACCTGATAGTTATCTACAACTCGGGGCGTTTCAGGATGGCCGGCCTCGGTTCTCTGTCCGGCTTGATGCCGTATGGCAATGCCAACCAGATAGTCCGTGAGATGGGCGATGAAGTGTTGCCCGTTGTCAAAAAGACGCCGGTACTTGCCGGTGTCTGCGGTACGGATCCGTTCTGCAACCTCTCGCCGTTCCTGGACGAACTGAAGACCCAGGGATTTGCAGGGGTGCAGAACTTCCCGACCGTGGGCCTCATCGACGGTAACTTCCGCAAGAACCTGGAAGAGACCGGTATGGGCTATCAGTTGGAAGTCGATATGATACGTCTGGCGCATGAGAAGGGGATGCTGACGACGCCGTATGCCTTCAATCCGGATGATGCGGTAACGAGCCCAGGCTGGCGCTGACATTATTGTCGTGCACATGGGGCTGACTACCGGCGGAGATATTGGCACCGAAACCGCGCATGACCTTGAGTCTTGCATACCGATAATCAACGCCTGTGCCTGGGCGGCGAAAGCGGTACGTGACGATGTGATTGTGCTGTGTCACGGCGGGCCTATCGCGGAGCCGGAAGATGCGGCGTATATCCTGGCGGATTGCCACGGATTCTACGGCGCCAGCTCCATGGAGCGATTGCCGACTGAAAAAACGATTAAAAATACCGTCGAAGTATTTAAAAAAATAAAACGGAATTAATTATTACGTTAATTTCCGAATAATAAGCAGGGCCAAAAGTAATGATGGCAGCGCCCTGAACAGACTAAATAATAATTATTTTTGCCTCATCAGACTGAAGCAGCATGAGAGTGATAACGGTATATCACCCTGAATACGCCTGAACAGGATAAATCTTTTCTTCCGGGAAAAGAGTTTCCTGTGGTGCGTATCGCACTGACCTGCGCAGCATAGCGTCGGTTCCGTTTTAATGGAGTGCTGCTGATGTCTTATTCTGATACACCTGAACAGACTGCCGTTATTGGCTGGTCTGGTCATCGCCTGGTCGTCAGAGCGTTTGCCGGCACGGGTAAAACGTCCACCCTGGTGCGTTATGCCCTGGCGAACCCCAATAGCAGGATGCTCTATCTTGCGTATAACCGCGCAGTCAGGGATGAAGCCGAACAGAAATTCCCGTTCAACGTTGAGTGCAAAACGTCGCATCAGCTGGCCTGGCCAAACTTCGGCCGTTATTACCAGAAGCGGTTAGTAGGGAATCTGCGGATCACCGACGTAGCCCGCCTGCTCAATACCCGTCACTGGCCGTTGGCCAGAACGGCCATCATGACCTTCAATGCCTTTCTGTGCAGTGGTGACCACGAATTTGGGCCGCAACACCTGCCGGATGAAGATGACCGCAGCGGGGTGTCCGCGGAAAGGATCCTGACGGCCGCGCAATTGTTATGGCGCGAATCTGCACGCCAGGACGGCACGTTCCCGGTTACGCACGATGTCTATCTCAAGCTGTATCAGCTTTCTCAGCCAGATCTCTCAAAACGCTGGCAAACGTTGCTGTTCGACGAGGCGCAGGATGCCAATCCGGTGACACAGAGCCTGGTGCTGGCGCAGAACTGTAATGTGGTGCTGGTCGGCGATCGTCATCAGCAGATTTACCGCTTCCGAGGTGCCGAGAATGCCCTCGATGCGCCGGCACTGATTGACGCTGAACGGTTGAATCTGACCCACAGCTTCCGGTTTGGGCCGGCGGTGGCCAGCGTGGCCAACATGCTGCTGGCCCGCCAGGGAGAAACGCTGCCTGTTGTGGGTGATGGCGGTGAAGACGTCGTGGTCACGAGCCTTCCGCAAGCATGCAGGGGAGAACACGTCACGGTATTAAGCCGAACCGTTGCCGGCGTGATTGGCGCAGCGCTCGATGCCAGTCTGGCCGGCCAGAAGGTGTTCTGGGTCGGCGGTATCGCCGGCTACAAGACCGAAGAGCTTGAAGACCTTTACTGGTTTTCGGCAGACATGCCGGAGCGTATGCGCTCGCCGGGGTTGTCGCGGGAGTACCGTGATTTTGATGAATTTGAATCGGTGGCCAAGGCCACGAAAGATCCGGAAATGAACCAGGGTCTGCGCCTGCTTGAACAATATTTCCCGTTACCGCAGAAACTGCAGGTGATGCGTGAGCATGCCGTCACGGACGAAACTCAGGCTCAGGTCACGGTTTCGACGGCGCACCGCAGCAAGGGATTGGAATGGCCGGTGGTCGCCCTGAACGAGGACTTTGCTGATATCACTGATCCGCTGTTACCAGAGGATGAGCGCACGGACGAAACCAATCTGCTCTATGTGGCCGTTACTCGCGCGCGGAATACCCTGGTCATCAATGCCTTGCTTCAGGCGCTTCTTGATGAAGACGCCGGCGATGATATGGAAGGGGACATGGCGGCATGCTGAAGGCGATCAAGGAGCTGCTGGTCGGCACGGCGCCGACCAGGGCTAAATCATCCTCTGTGGCTTCATCGCCGGCTGGGCCGGCGGGGTATTTTATGCCGCAGTCTGCCACGCAGCTGCTGGACATGCCTGCTCGTAAACAGTGCCTGCAGCAGCTGTGGGAAAACAGTGCGCTGCCAAAGGATTTGTACGAAAAGTTTTATCTGCAGCCGCTCCATCACCTGGTAACGTTGATGCAAGTGCTGCCGGCAACCCGGCAGGGTGAGTATGCCAGCGAAGGGGGCCTGGTTGACGTCACGTTGCAGACGACGACCTATGCCGTTCGCCTGGCCAAAGGGCATATGTTACCCCCGGGCGCGGCACCTGAAGATCAGTCAGCGCAAAATATTCTGTGGAACGCGGTGGTGTTTTACGCGGCGCTCTGGCGTTACCTGCCGCAATTAGATCTGGTAGAAGGCGAACTGCAAAGCGGCCGGGCGTGGTTACCTGGTGTTACGGTTCCCGCCGAACCTTACCGTTTTCGATTCAAGGCGGCGGCGCCAGAACCAGGTATCACGATGAGCCAAAGCGCGTTAATAGCGTGCCGTCTGCTGCCGGCGGAAGCGGTCAACTGGCTGTCTACCCTGCCAGCTGCAGCGCAGGCAGTCATGCTGATAGCGTCACGTCAGCCTAGTTCCCTGCCGGTGATCGATGAAATTATCGGGGAGGCCGTCACGCTGGCACGCGGTGATGCCATTGCCAACCCAGTGGCCGTTGCCATTCCTTCCTCTCCAATGCCCGTGCCGTCAGAGACATCGCCAGTGCTTGTTAGCACACCTGCTGCGCAGGTTGCGCTGGAGAGCAGTGTACCCGATGTGCAAAGTGCTGTGTCGGGAGAGCAGGTTCCCGCTGAGGGCCAGGGCAATAGTGCTGACACTGTCGCAGCCGTCAGCTCGGAAGAAGCCATGCCTGTTCCATCGGGGGATGTCCTACTGAGTTCCGCGCTGGATACACCCGTTAATGATTTACCGCTGGCCGAGATGGTTGTTGCACCAGAGCCTGCTGTTGAGGTTGAGGAGGATATGCAGGCGCTGCTTTCGCTGATGAATGTCAGTGTATCTGCGCCGGAAGCCCCCGAAATGTTGGTTCAGGAGGACGCGCCCCAGGAGGAGGCTCCGGAGCCTACAGAAAGTGAGCGACCGGCAGCAGATTTACTCAATGTAGTGGATACGGTGACGACGTTACCAGAGAAAACTCCGACCCTTATACCTGAAGCATCTGCTTCTGATGAAGTTCCAGCTGTTGCTGAAGCAGTCATACCTCAAGAGGAACCTGAAAATTCTGAGCCGGTGATGGGGCAAGGCGCTTCTGAAGTTGGTAAAGGGGAAGTGCCGATCTCTGATGAGCATTCAGGGGAGCAATTCCTGCAGTGGCTGAGTACCGGTGTGACCTCAGGGGAAATTCCTATCAATACGGCAGGTGCGAGGGTTCATCTTGTTGCTGGATTTGCCTTATTAACTGTTCCAGGGATCTTCTACCTCTACCTTAAGCAATCGGGACTGGAAGGTAATCAACGCGAGGCATTACAGGAGAGCTTTGAGCGATTGGATAAGCACCGGCGTGTAAAGGGTAAGCGATTTTATTTTGCTGAGTTGTACGGAAACCCTGAGCGTACAGGTCCTTTTAAACGTACCAAGGGGTATCTCATTAAAGCGAGTTTGCTCTATCGAGGGGCACCGGTACCAGCCGACAGTCCGGTGCTGGTCATCCCTTGATAGGGATTGTCCGTGTCTTTATATGGCACTTAATTTCAACTGGGGGGATATATCATGAACAAACGAGGAATGATGGACTGGGAAACATTGCTTGAGGAATATTGCTTCTCAAAACCGTTACGACCGGATACAGAGAAAAGCTATCGCGGTGTGGTGGCTGTTTTCAGACGGTTTATAGGGCTTGAAGTAATGCCTGATGAAGTTACACAGCGCGACCTTATACTCTGGCGCCGTGATATGTTGAATCGAGGGCTTACAACGAGCACCTGGAATAATAAAGTGCGCCATCTCAGAGCGCTTTATAACCAAGGTATAAAGAAGAAATGGTTATCGATAACAGAGAACCCGGTTCAGGAAACGCAGGTCCCTCCAGGTAGCAAGAGGAAAAGGTTGCTCAATCGAGATCAACTGGTGAGGCTCAACCTGGTGTTGGCGCAGTTCGAAGAACAGGAGAAGTTGAGTGTGGGCAAGTGTCGCCCTTGTGCACTTTACCCTGTGTGGTACTGGAAGACTGTTATTGATGTTTTACGTTCAACAGGGATGAGGCAGAACCAGCTGTTACACATACGTCTGATGGATGTTGATATGGATGCCAATTCTATATTGCTGTGCAGAGAAGGGAGTAAGACGCATCGCGAATGGCTTGTACCTATAGTTAATTTCGCGCGAGAACGGATGCAAATATTAATCGATCGGGCAATAAATCAGGGGGCTGAGCCAGAGGATTATTTATTTGACGTGGATCGATTTAAAAATCCTTTGGGGGAAGTGGGGACTGAGCCAGAAATACAACCGGTGCGTTCGTTTTTTACCCGGCTGACAAAGGAGTGCGGTTTTAAAGTCACGCCACATCGTTTTCGCCACACCCTGGCTACGGAGATGATGAAATCCCCTGATCGCAATCTGGCCATGGTCAAGAACCTTTTGGGGCACAGGAGTGTCAGTACTACGATGGAATATATTGAGCTGGATCTGAAGATAACCGGAAAGGCTTTAGAGAGTGAGCTGGCGCTTTATATGGACATACCCCGGATACCCGCAAGTGAACCCGGAGTATCTTGACATAACTTTAACAAGCTGTAAAAATAGACAGTGATCGAGAAAAGGACGCCTGTGCAGCAACACAGGCATCCTTTTTAAGGGGAACCTAATCATCAATCTCGAGTGTGCAGTGAACAACACTACGACTTTGACTTGTAAGTTCCTTTGTTCCACCCGTTAAAGGGTTTGCCTCTAACCAGCGTGCTTTCATGCAGAATTAGTGGTGCCCGGACTCGGAATCGAACCAAGGACACGGGGATTTTCAATCCCCTGCTCTACCGACTGAGCTATCCGGGCAACGGAGCGCATTAAACCGCAATCGCGCGCGATCGTCAACATTATTTCGGGAAAAGCTGTTCAACTGCTTAAGTTTGCGGCAATCTGTCCGTTTGTGCGCTGAAAATGCACAAATCTTCCAGACAGTTCAGGCAAGATGTGACAATGCTGACGGTAAGAGGAGGGCAGTATGGCAAAAGACTGGCTTGAGCTGCGTCAGCATGCAGAAACAGGTATTGAGACAATTAAGGCGCATTTCGAAGGACACGCCTTTGATCCCCACTGGCATGATAGCTATCTGGTCGGAATAACCCTTTCCGGTACGCAGCAGTTCCACTGTCGCCGTGAACGCCACCGTAGCCAGCCGGGCGATGCTTTTTTACTTGAGCCTGGTGAAATACATGACGGTGATGCACCGGTAGAGGGTGGCTTTACTTATCTGACCTTTTATCTGGATGAACACTGGCTCACCCGTACGCTTCAAGGGCTGTATGACTCTACTCCCGGGAGTTACACCCTCCACTTTGCCCAAACGCTGACGCGAGAGCCTCAGCTGGTGCGCGCTATCGGTGATACATTTGCCTCGCTGCATAACGATGAGATGAAGATCGTACAACAGAGCACAATGGATAACCTGCTCACTAAGATTACAGCCCACTGCCACTGGCGGAAGAAACTCCCGTCGCAGTTACAAAGCTCCGCTGTGGCGCATCGTGCCCGCGACTATCTCTATGCGCATATCGGCGAGAACGTGGGGCTGTCAGACCTTGCGCGGGAGACGGGGACGGATCGCTTTACGCTCACCCGCTGCTTTAAGCGCGAATTTCACCTTGCGCCGCACGCCTGGCTTATCCAGCTGCGCCTGGCAAAGGCCCGACAGATGCTGGCGTATGGGGAACTGCCTGTTGATGTGGCGACGGCAGTAGGTTTTGCCGATCAAAGCCATCTTGGTCGCTGGTTCCAGCGGGCGTACCGTATTTCTCCGGCACACTACCGTCGGTTGTGCACAAACCTTCCAGACGTTTCCAGAAAATAACGGCACATTCATGGCTCTACTAAAAGGAGCCACCTGTGAATTTAATACCCTTCCTGCTGTTTGCATTTGTCGCCTCGATTACGCCGGGGCCAACCAATATTTTGGTACTGGCTAACAGTCAGCACTTTGGCGTAAAAAATACGATTCCTGCGATCCTGGGTGGGTGTATTGCCGCCAGCGCTATTGTTCTGGTTTCAGGCGCTGGGGCAGGAGAAGTGTTACGCCAGTATCCGCTGATACGTCAGGTGATGAGCTGGGCGGGTGTGCTGTGGCTTTCCTGGATGAGCTGGCAGCTGTTTAGCGCCCCGGCCGCGAATCTCTCCTCCAGGCGTCATGTCCGATTTACCGCGCGGGCAGCGGCGTTATTACAGGTTGTAAACCCAAAAACCTGGATGATGGCGCTGGCCGTCGTCAGCCTGTTTGCTCCGGCAAGCGACCATGCATTACGGGATATTTCGCTGATGGCGCTATGGTTTCTGGCGATCTCAGTGGTCTGTTTGTTGTGCTGGGCGTGGCTGGGGAAGGCGGTGAACCGGATTTTCCGCACCACCGAGGCGATGGTGCGATTTCAACGTGCAATGGCGCTGTGTTTGTTTATTTCCGCCTGGACGGGAATGCTGGCTTAGGTCAGTGCACCACCCATACGGCACTGCGCAAACCGCAAAATATCTTCCGCCAGACGGTGCGCCGTATCCACATCCGCCTGGCTACGGTTCACCAGCATGCGGCTCAGGCAACCTTCCAGCACCAGCTCCATCTGCTTCGCGACCATTGCCGGATCATCCACTTCAAGTGTGGTCAGCAACTCGTGTGTGAACTCGTGCGCGGCTCGTTTTTGCTGATCTGCCAGCTGATGGATGGGGTGCCCGGGATCGGGGAAGTAGGTGCAGGCGGCGATAAACAGACAGCCTGGGTAACGGTTGTTGGTGACACACTCCGTCAGTGCGGTATAGCGTGCCAGCAGCTTTTGCTCGGTGGTCAGCTCTTCATTCAGCATCAGTTGCCTGCGCCAGATATCCACCTGCTGGCTGAGATAGCGCAGGGCATCATACAGCAGCGCCTCTTTATCCGGCCAGAAGCGCTTAAGTTCATCCAGAGGGTAATCGATACGGTCGGCTACCATCTCAAGCGTGGTGCTGGCGATCCCTTGAATCTCAAGTAATTGCAGGGCTTGTCCCAGTACGTCTTCGCGTTGCACGGTTATCTCCTCCGCTATTCCCAACGGTTTGTCCCGTCTAAAGTGTTGTTTACGGTTGGCGATTGCGCAAATGCGCGTTGAATGCCGTCGCGTCCATAAACCCGGTTACACGCTGCGTCAGCTGTTCTTCCCCCTGTTCATTGAAGAACAGGATGGTAGGCAGCCCGAGCACGTTAAGTTGCTTCAGCAGAGCCTTATCCTGCGCGCTGTTGGCGGTAACGTTCGCCTGGAGCAGAACGGTATCGCTCAGCGCATGTTGTACCTGCGGATCGCTGAAGGTGTATTTTTCAAACTCTTTGCAGGCCACGCACCAGTCGGCATAGAGATCGAGCATGACCGGTTTTCCTTTCGCCTGCGCCAGGGCGCGGTTGAGATCGTCCACGTTCTTAATCTGTATAAAATTCAGATGAGCCTGCGTTTGACCTGTCGGGGTGCCAAACGCCCAGTCCTGTAGCGGACGGACGCTCACCAGCGCGGCCGCCAGCAGAAGGATCTGTAGCAGGCGCATCCACGGTTTCTTCGCACCCAGACTCACGATAAATGTCCAGCTGAAGAAGGCCACGCCGAGCATAGCCCACAGACGCGTACCCCACACATCACCGATGATGCGTTCCAGCAGGAATACCGGTAGCGCCAGAATGACAAAACCAAACGCGGTTTTCACTGTCTCCATCCACGGGCCGCTCTTCGGCAGCAGACGATTGCCAAATACCGTCACAAGGATCAGCGGCAGACCCATGCCGAGCGCGTAAAGGTACAGTGTGCCGCCGCCGAGCCAAAGGTTGCCGCTCTGGGCAATGTATAACAGGATGGCGCTCAGCGGCGCGGTGGTGCAGGGGGAGCAAATCAGCCCGGCGATGGCACCCATGGCGAACACGCCGCCCGCAGAGCCCCCCTGCTGACGGTTGCTCATTAGCGTCAGACGGGTTTGCAGGGAAGAGGGCAGTTGCAGAGTGAACAGGCCAAACATCGACAGCGCCAGCAGAATAAACACTGCTGACAGTCCGATAAGCACATAAGGGTGCTGAAGGGCGGCCTGGAACTGCAACCCGGCAGCGGCGACCACGAGGCCGAGCGCCGTATAGGTTAACGCCATGCCCTGCACATAGATAAAGGCCAGCAACAGCGCGCGGGCGGTGGAAAGGCGTTGCTTACCACCCAGCACGATGCCAGAGATAAGCGGGTACATAGGCAGTACGCAGGGCGTAAAGGCGATGCCGATACCAATCAATAACGCCCAAAGCGCTGAGAACGGAAGGTCTGAAGCGGCTTCGCCTTCACCCCTCACACTGGCCATTTCCCCTGAGGGGAGAGGGGAGGCCGCCGCTTTCACTTCGCTAAGCGGAACGACCTTTGTTTCAGGGGGATAGCAGAAGCCCGCATCGGCGCAGCCCTGATACGTCACCGTCAGGGTAGCGCCTTTATCCGCCTGATTCACCGTGACGGGCACGCTTAAGCGCTGGCGATAAATTTCACTTTTACCGTAGAACTCGTCCTCGTGCCATTCGCCAGCGGGCATCTGCAATGCGCCGACGTCAGCCTTTGCCGGCGTGATGCTGACCTGCTTGCGATAGAGGTAATAACCCTCTTTCACCTGCCAGGTGAGACTGAGATCGTGCTGGTTTTGCTGAAAGTCGAAAACGAATGCCTGGTCGGCAGGAATAAAGTTCGAACGGCCGGGCGCGTCAAACAACCCGGCAAAAACTGACGTGCTGCACAGCAGCAGGATCAGCGTAAAGAAGCGTTGAGCCATGAGAGATAATCGTTATCGCCGTGGACCACTGGCGGCACCAGCAGCTCCGGGGTTTGGTAAGGATGATGAGACTTGAGGCAGTCGAGGAGCGCCTGCTGGTTGGTCAAATTGGTTTTGAGCAACATCTGGACTTCGTACTCTTGCTCCAGCTTGCCTTCCCAGTAATAAAGGGAGGTGGCGCCGGGAAGTAGCGTGACGCAGGCAGCCAGTTTTTCGGCCAGCACTTTGGCGGCGAGATCCTGGGCGGAAGCTTCATCAGGGGCGGTACACAGTACAACAACAGCATCAGGCGTGTTCACAAGTCGACCTCCTCATCACGAAAGTCTTCACTATATCACGCCATGTGATTGGTCATTAATGAAACGGGCCGCAGCGCGGCCCGTTTTTAACTATTTTTACAACGGCTAACCGTTTACAGCACAATGCCGCCGATGATAAAGCCGAGGACCACGCAGAGCGTAATCGCCACCACGCCCGGGATGAGGAACGCGTGGTTAAACACGTATTTACCGATACGGGTCGAGCCGGTGTCATCCATCTCAACCGCGGCCAGCAGGGTTGGGTAGGTTGGCAGCACGAACAGGGCGGAAACCGCCGCGAAAGAGGCAATCGCCGTCAGCGGCGTCACGCCCAGCATCAGTGCCGCAGGCATTAGCGCTTTGGTGGTCGCAGCCTGGGAGTACAGCAGCGTTGCGGCAAAGAACAGCACCACCGCCAGTAGCCACGGATAGTTGTGCAGCAGGTCGCCTGCAACTGTCTGGATATCGCTGATGTGCGCTTTCACGAAGGTGTCACCGAGCCACGCCACACCCAGCACGCACACGCAGGCGCTCATACCGGATTTGAAGGTGCTGGCGTTCAGCACTTCGCTGGTGTCGATTTTACAGGTGATACTGATCAGCGTCGCGATGGTCAGCATAAATACCACAATCGCTTCGTTACGCGGCAGAACCGGGTTCTGGATCAGACCTACCGTATCGCTGATGGCGGTCGCGTAGAACATCACGGCGACGATACCAATCAGGAACAGCAGCACGGAGCGTTTTGCATGCGGCTTCAGCTCAAAGACCTGGCTACCGCGCAGGCTCACTTCACCTTTTGCCAGACGCTCCTGGTAAACCGGATCGTCTTTCAGCTCGGCGCCGAGGAAGTTACACAGCACGGCAGTGATCATTACCGCAATCAGCGTGACCGGAATACAGATCGCCAGCAGCGTCAGATAACTTACGCCCATCGGCTCGAGAATACCCGCGAAAAAGACCACCGCCGCGGAAATGGGCGAGGCGGTGATCGCAATCTGGGAGGCGACTACAGCAATAGAAAGAGGGCGAGACGGGCGAATACCCTGCTCTTTCGCCACCTCGGTGATGACCGGCAGCGTGGAGAAAGCGGTATGGCCAGTACCGGCGAGAATGGTCATAAACCAGGTCACCAGTGGGGCAAGGAAGGTGATGTATTTTGGATGACGACGCAGCATACGCTCCGCCAGGCTCACCAGGTAGTCCATACCGCCAGCGACCTGCATGGCCGCAATGGCAGCGATAACCGCCATGATGATTTCGATAACGTCAAAAGGGATTGCGCCGGGTTTAATCTGAAAGATCAGGGTAAGTACGAGCACGCCGAGACCGCCGGCAAAGCCGATGCCGATACCCCCGAGTCGTGCGCCCAAATAAATCGCCAACAGGACGATGACGAGTTCTGCTCCAAACATAAAGACCTGCCTTGCTTATTAACAAGTTGATATTGAATTGTTGTGTTTTGGTAACGGCCATAAAGAAAAAAGGCACGTCACAAGTGACGTGCCTTTCGGAAGCTTAGCCTGAACGGTTACTGTTCGCTTTCATCGGTATATCGTTTCGCTTTATATGCCGGGTGCATCAGGTTCTGGGCGGAGAAGATATCGTCCAGTTCGGCTTCGGTCAACAATCCTCGCTCGAGAACCACCTCACGCACGCTCTTACCGGTTTCGGCACAAATCTTCCCGACGATATCGCCGTTGTGGTGGCCGATGAACGGGTTGAGGTAGGTGACGATGCCGATGGAGTTATAGACGTAGCCTTCACACACTTCTTTATTCGCGGTGATGCCGTTAATGCATTTTTCCAGCAGGTTGTAGCAGGCGTTGGTCAGAATGTGGATAGATTCAAACATCGCCTGGCCAATCACCGGCTCCATTACGTTCAGCTGGAGTTGACCGGCTTCGGAGGCCATGGTGACGGTCGTATCGTTACCAATCACCTTGAAGCAAACCTGGTTCACCACTTCTGGCACCACCGGGTTCACTTTAGCTGGCATGATGGATGAACCCGCCTGCAACTCTGGCAGGTTGATTTCATTCAGGCCAGCGCGCGGACCGGAGGAGAGCAGGCGCAGGTCGTTACAGATTTTGGACAGTTTCACCGCCAGACGTTTCAATGCGCTGTGCACCATCACGTAGGCGCCGCAGTCTGAGGTGGCTTCAATCAGGTCTTCTGCAGGCACAACCGGCAGGTTGGACACTTCAGCCAGCTTCTGTACCGCCAGCTGCTGATAGCCATCCGGGGTGTTCAGGCGTGTACCGATGGCGGTAGCACCCAGGTTCACTTCCAGCAGCAGTTCGGACGTGCGCAGCAGGTTTTTGGTCTCTTCGTTCAACAGCACGTTAAACGCGTGGAACTCCTGGCCGAGGGTCATTGGCACTGCGTCCTGCAGCTGGGTACGACCCATTTTCAGAATGTCCTGGAACTCAACGGCTTTACGCTGGAAGCCATCACCCAGCTGATTAATCGCGTCGACCAGTTTGACGACAGAGGCATACACCGCGATGCGGAAGCCGGTTGGGTAGGCGTCGTTGGTGGACTGACATTTGTTAACGTGGTCGTTCGGGTTCAGGTACTGGTATTCACCTTTCTGATGACCCATCAGCTCCAGGCCGATGTTTGCCAGCACTTCGTTGGTGTTCATGTTGACGGAGGTGCCTGCGCCGCCCTGATAGACGTCAACCGGGAACTGATCCATGCATTTGCCGTTGTTCAGCACTTCATCGCACGCGGCGATAATCGCATTTGCAGCGCTTTTAGGAATGGTTTGCAGCTCTTTGTTTGCCAGAGCCGCGGCTTTTTTTACCATCACCATGCCACGCACAAATTCAGGGATGTCGCTGATTTTGCTGTTGCTGATGTAGAAGTTTTCAATCGCTCTCAGAGTGTGAACACCATAGTAGGCATCCGC
Source organism: Enterobacter cloacae complex sp. P29RS (assembly GCF_014893445.1). Lineage (NCBI taxonomy): Bacteria > Pseudomonadati > Pseudomonadota > Gammaproteobacteria > Enterobacterales > Enterobacteriaceae > Enterobacter > Enterobacter cloacae complex sp. P29RS. The sequence goes on from NZ_JADBPZ010000003.1 coordinate 19,045, forward strand.
TGGAACTTCCCTGGTACCCAACAAATCTTCTTCGATACGAATGTTGTTTAACATGTGAACCTTCTTTTCAAGCTGCCGATGGATTGTACTAAACACACAGTAGATATGTGGTTTTGAATATTTTATGACCGACGATTATTCCCTCAATCGGCCAGATGTTCGAGATCATATGCTGATGATAGCGAATTGCCGTAAGCTGGATCACTTATTATCGACCCGATTTCATGATAATTATTAATCTGTGAAATATGTCACCGCTTTAATATTTCCAGAAAAAATATCCGTGCAAACCGATTGAATTTTGGCTAACCGTCACCATTTCTTATCTACGCGCTTCGCGAACACATTCAGTCAGGGGCCAGAAGGCACCTGCCACACAGGAGATGCCAGTGCGCTGGATACCATTTATTGCTTTCTTTCTTTATGTTTACATTGAGATTTCCATTTTCATCCAGGTTGCCCATGTGCTGGGCGTCCTGCTGACGCTGATTCTGGTGATCTTCACCTCCGTCATCGGCATGTCGCTGGTGCGCAATCAGGGTTTCAAAAATTTCCTGTTAATGCAGCAGAAGATGGCCGCAGGTGAAAGCCCGGCCGCCGAGATGATCAAAAGCGTGTCGCTGATTATTGCTGGCCTGCTGCTGATCCTGCCGGGCTTCTTTACAGACTTCCTCGGCCTGCTGTTGCTGTTGCCGCCGGTGCAGAAGCATCTGACCATGAAGCTGCTGCCGCATCTGCGTTTCAGCCGTATGCCAGGCGGTGGTTTCAGCACCGGCCCGGGCGATACCTTTGAAGGGGAATATCAGCGTAAGGATGAGCAGCGCGACCGGTTAGATCATAAAGACGATCGGTAAGTTTCTTGCCCGGTGGCGCTCGCTCACCGGGCCTGCGGATTTTGCCGCTTCGGTAAAAACACCCACAGCCCCGCCAGCATGACGATGGCGTACACACTCTTCCATCCCACCATCGCCAGCAGCAGCAGGCACAGGACACACCCGATAGCCGCCAGCGCCTTAAAGCGTCCTTTCAGTAGCCGACAGCCCGCCAGCATGCACAACAGATAGATCATGATGAAAATACCGTTGGCGTAGATAATCAGCGCGTCAAGGTTGATGTCGAGGAGATAAATGGCCAGGGAACTCACCACGCAGCAGCCCAGTACGGTATTCAGCGCATTCACCGGAAGCTGACGCTTTGACAGGCGTGAGAGGGGGCTATCCGGTTTATAAAGTGCCTGAGACCACACCAGCCGGGCGAAGCTCTGAATATAGATGTTGAGGCTGGCAAAGCAGGCGAGATAGCCAATCATGCAGGCTACCCACAGGGCTTTAACGCCAAACAGCTGCACCACGATGCCCGGCAGCGACGCGGCGGCGGCTTTCTCTTCACCGAACGCGTTGAAGTGCAGCACCAGTACGGTACAGGCCCAGTACACGGTGCCCGCCAGCAGCAGGCCAATCATCAGGGCGCGGGGAAAATCACGCTCGGGCTGTTTAAACTCGGATGCCAGATGAGCGAACGCCTCCAGACCGACGAAACACCAGAACATGACGGATAGTGCAGCGAAAAGCTGTGTGTGGTCGATGTCATTAATCGCGGGGAAAGGAATATCCGCCACCGTAATGTCACCCGCAAACCAGATGGCGACGATCAGCGCGACGATTAACACGGCGACCAGCGTTTGCAGGTTGGCGCTGGAACTGGCCCCGCGTGAGCCAACCCACCAGATAATCGCCAGCGTACCGAGTTCAGCCAGCAGCAGCTGTTCATCGTGCCAGCCAAACAGCGCCTGTCCGAAGCCGGTTGCGATATGCAGGGCTGCCGGAAGGCCAACGGGTATCACCGACAAAAATAGCCAGCCGGTGACGCGTTCCATTCGCGGCCCAAACGCCATGCCGACAAAATGCGCTACGCCGCCTGCGCTCGGGAAGAGCCGCCCGAGTATGGCAAAGACAATCGCCACAGGAAACACCAGCACGATCAGCACCGGCCATGCCCAAAGACTGTTATTGCCGGCAACCAACGCCGCCAGCGCGGGAACCGCAAAAACGCCCGTGCCTAACAAAGACGTTGAGAGTAAGCCAATGCCCTGCGCCAGCCCCAACTCCTGCCTGAGTCCACTCATTTACCTCGTCCCGCCACCATCAAAAGAGAGTGGATGGTAACACTTTCGCAAATTTTTTTTCGATTACCCCTTGAAGGGGTAAAAAGCTATCCCCATCTCTCAGGGCACTAGCCGGAAAACCGCATGCGGACCGGCGTCATCCATAACTGATAATGACTTTCTCAAAGGAGAGCTATCAATGAGTATTCGTCCGTTACATGATCGTGTGATCGTCAAACGTAAAGAAGTTGAAACCAAGTCTGCTGGCGGCATCGTTCTGACCGGTTCAGCAGCAGCAAAATCAACGCGTGGCGAAATCATCGCTGTCGGTAAGGGCCGCATCCTGGAAAACGGAACTGTGCAGCCACTGGACGTTAAAGTTGGTGACATCGTCATTTTCAACGATGGCTACGGCGTGAAATCCGAGAAGATCGACAATGAAGAAGTGTTGATCATGTCCGAGAGCGACATTCTGGCAATTGTTGAAGCGTAATTAACGCACGAAACTGTACGAATTTGAGGAAATAAGAACATGGCAGCTAAAGACGTAAAATTCGGTAACGACGCTCGTGTAAAAATGCTCCGCGGCGTAAACGTACTGGCAGACGCAGTGAAAGTCACTCTGGGCCCGAAAGGCCGTAACGTCGTGCTGGACAAATCCTTCGGCGCGCCAACCATCACCAAAGATGGTGTTTCTGTTGCACGTGAAATCGAGCTGGAAGACAAGTTCGAAAACATGGGCGCACAGATGGTGAAAGAAGTTGCCTCTAAAGCGAACGACGCTGCTGGTGACGGTACCACCACCGCGACCGTACTGGCGCAGGCGATCATCACCGAAGGCCTGAAAGCCGTTGCTGCGGGCATGAACCCAATGGATCTGAAACGTGGTATCGACAAAGCTGTCGCCTCTGCTGTTGAAGAGCTGAAAGCGCTGTCCGTACCGTGCTCTGACTCTAAAGCCATTGCTCAGGTTGGTACTATCTCCGCTAACTCCGACGAAACCGTAGGTAAACTGATCGCTGAAGCGATGGATAAAGTCGGTAAAGAAGGCGTGATCACCGTTGAAGACGGTACTGGTCTGGAAGACGAACTGGATGTGGTTGAAGGTATGCAGTTCGACCGCGGTTACCTGTCCCCATACTTCATCAACAAGCCAGAAACTGGCGCTGTTGAGCTGGAAAGCCCGTTCATCCTGCTGGCTGACAAGAAAATCTCCAACATCCGCGAAATGCTGCCAGTGCTGGAAGCCGTTGCGAAAGCAGGCAAGCCGCTGGTAATCATTGCTGAAGACGTTGAAGGCGAAGCGCTGGCGACTCTGGTGGTTAACACCATGCGTGGCATCGTGAAAGTGGCAGCGGTTAAAGCACCTGGCTTCGGCGATCGTCGTAAGGCGATGCTGCAGGATATCGCTACCCTGACCGGCGGTACCGTGATCTCCGAAGAGATTGGTATGGAGCTGGAAAAAGCGACCCTGGAAGACCTGGGCCAGGCGAAACGCGTTGTGATCAACAAAGACACTACCACCATCATCGACGGTGTGGGTGAAGAAGCCGCTATTCAGGGCCGTGTTGGTCAGATCCGTAAGCAGATCGAAGAAGCAACTTCCGATTACGACCGTGAAAAACTGCAGGAGCGCGTAGCGAAACTGGCAGGCGGCGTTGCGGTAATCAAAGTTGGTGCTGCGACCGAAGTTGAAATGAAAGAGAAGAAAGCACGCGTTGACGATGCCCTGCATGCGACCCGTGCTGCGGTAGAAGAAGGCGTAGTTGCTGGTGGTGGTGTCGCGCTGGTGCGTGTAGCCGCTAAACTGGCTGGCCTGACCGCTCAGAACGAAGACCAGAACGTAGGTATCAAAGTTGCGCTTCGCGCAATGGAAGCCCCTCTGCGTCAGATCGTGTCCAACGCCGGTGAAGAGCCATCAGTAGTTGCGAACAACGTGAAAGCGGGCGAAGGTAACTACGGTTACAACGCAGCAACTGAAGAATACGGCAACATGATCGACTTCGGTATCCTGGACCCAACTAAAGTTACCCGTTCTGCTCTGCAGTACGCGGCATCTGTAGCTGGCCTGATGATCACGACCGAATGCATGGTAACCGACATGCCTAAAGGCGACGCGCCTGACTTAGGTGCTGCTGGTGGTATGGGCGGCATGGGTGGCATGGGCGGCATGATGTAATCATGTTGTTCTGAACCTCTCAGAATGAACCCCGGGCAGCGATGCCCGGGGTTTTTTATTGCCCGTCGAGCCGTTACTCGAACAAGATGTGCATGGCGGAAGAGATGCGGTTCCAGCACTGAAAAATCCATTTTTATCTCCTCAGAAGAGTAGCTGCATCACCCACATCGAGAGCAAGGCGTTGATAACGCAGACAGCGATGATGTGCGGGTAATATTTCGGGTTCACGCCCGCGGTGCCGAGGCAGCGGCCCGTGTTTTGCACCGGATTGCCCATCAGGTAGATGGCGGGCAGCAGGATGGTGGCATCATGGCCGCTGAGCGTGCCGGCGACGACCAGGCTGGCGCAAACCCCCACGCCGCCGCCCATGCTCATCACCGAGGCCAGAAGTACCGTTGCCGCCGCACCCGGAAGCCCCCACAGGGCCATGATGGGCTCGCATACCCTGCCGACAATATCCAGCAGGCCGGTCACCTTAAGCGCCTGAATGATGACAAACGCCATGACCACGTTCGGCAGCAGGCTGGTGGTGGCGATGGTAAAGCCGCGGCGGGCGCCATCGATAAACAAGTCCATGATATTTTTACGCGTCTGGGCGATCATTTTTCCTCCTGAACGCGACGAACTTCCATGTGGGCGATCCACAGCCGCAGGAAGTTGGCGCCAACAAATTTAAATACCAGAATGACCGCCAGCGGCGCGATCACCGGGACGGTAATAAAGGTAAAAAGTGCGGCACCGGAAGAAAAATAGTTGGTAATAATGGCGCTACCGCTGGTCTGGAAGGTGGCGAAAATGGCGCGTTCATGGTCAGTAATCGCCCCTTCGTCGGTCAACTCTTTGGTCATCCCTGCGGCTGCATCGGTATTTTGCAGGTTGGCGATAAGCGCCAGAGAGCAGATGCCCGGCACGCCGAGCAGCGGGCGCAGAATGGGCGTCATGAGCTGTTGTGCGGCGCGCAGCCCGCCCAGCCCCTCGGTAACGGCAATGATCCCGAGCGATAAAATGACCGAGGGCGCCAGTTCAAGGGCAAACAAAAAACCGTCTTTCGCTCCTGTGCCACCCTCGCCGCGAAACGTTAGGGCGCCGTTCACCGGTCCAAAGCTGCCGTTCAGGACGGTAAAATCCAGCATGCGCCACCATTCAGTACTTTTGGCGAAAAAACCTGAGAAAAATACGATGGTGAGCACGAACGCCAGATAGCCCACCCAGGTTACTTTTTCCTCTCCTGAGGATGATGCACTCATGAAACCCCCTTTTTTTTAGTCCCGTACAAAAGTTGTACGTCGCATCACTAAAAACGATCGGGGGCTAAAACACGATATCCCAAAGGTTATTATCAGAATTCATTTAAGATGTCGGAGGAGTGCCAGCGGAATCTGGCTCGCAGAAATGCTCAGCATTTTTCTTTTGGTCATCTTTTTAGTATAAGGTTTACACGCGGACAACTACTGTCCAGCTTATTGAAAACGAGGAATAACATGCGCATAAAAGTCTGTGCAGGGATTGTAGGTGCAGCATTGCTGCTGGCGGGTTGTAGCACCAGCAATGAGCTGACGGCAGCGGGCCAGAGCGTTCGCTTTGTGGAAGATAAGCCGGGCAGCGAATGCCAGCTGTTAGGCACCGCCTCTGGCGAGCAAAGCAACTGGATGTCAGGGCAGCACGGCGAGGAGGGCGGCTCTATGCGCGGTGCGGCCAATGCCCTGCGTAATCAGGCTGCGGCAATGGGCGGCAACGTGATTTACGGGGTGAGCAGCCCGACGCAGGGTATGCTGTCCAGCTTTGTGCCAACCGCCAGCCAGATGAACGGCCAGGTCTATAAGTGCCCGAACTGATATAACATTTTGATGGCGCTGCCGCTTTACCTGTAGGCAGGTAAGCGTAGCGCCACCTGCTTTTTTTACTGCTGCCGCAGCTGCAAATCCAGCGGCGTCTTACTCGGCTCTCCGCCAATCTCACGTGCCAGCTTCGGCACCATATAACCTGAAACCAGCGTTAACAGCTCGCGCATAATCTTCCGGGCCTCTTCATCCGTCACCATGAAGTGCGCCGCGCCCTGGACGCGATCCAGAACATGCAGGTAATAGGGCATTACGCCCGCATCAAATAAGGCATTGCTGAGATCGGCCAACACGTGGGCGCTGTCGTTCACGCCGCGCAGTAATACGCTCTGGTTGAGCAGCGTCACGCCTGCCATTCGCATACGCGTCATCGCCGCACGAAAGTCCGCGTCAATTTCATTTGCATGGTTGATATGATTTACCAGCAGCACCTGTAAACGGGACTGCTCCAGGCGCGTGACCAAGGCGTCGGTGATACGCGCCGGGATGACGATCGGTAAACGGCTGTGAATGCGCAGACGCTTAATGTGCGGGATGGTCTCAAGTTGAGTCAGCAGCCAGTCCAGCTCATGATCTTTTGCCATCAGCGGGTCGCCGCCGGAAAAGATGATTTCATCCAGTTCCGGATGCGCTGCGATGTAGTCCAGCGCCACCTGCCAGTTGCGCTTATTACCCTGATTTTCGGCGTACGGGAAGTGGCGACGGAAGCAATAGCGGCAATTTACCGCGCACCCGCCCTTAACCAGCAGCAGGGCACGATTGCGGTATTTATGCAGTAAACCCGGTACAACACTGTTCTGCTCTTCCAGCGGATCGGTGCTGTATCCGGGGGCGGTAATAAACTCATCCTGAGAGGTCAGCGTTTGTTTTAATAATGGATCATCAGGGTTACCCTTTTCCATTCGGGCAACAAACGCGCGGGGAACGCGCAGGGCGAAAAGGCGCTTCGCCTCACGGCCTGCACGCAACGCTTCGTGCTGTTCGAGGTCTAAAAGACGCAGCAATTCATCAGGACTGGTGATTACATCGGCAAGTTGCGATAACCAATCTTCTCTGGACGGGGTGTTTAGGGTTACAATATGCGCCATTTTGTGGCTTAGCTACCAGTTAACAAATTTAGAGGGCCTTATGGCAACGTACTATAGCAACGATTTTCGTGCTGGTCTTAAAATCATGATGGACGGCGAACCGTACGCGGTTGAAGCCAGCGAATTCGTTAAACCAGGTAAAGGCCAGGCATTTGCGCGCGTTAAGCTGCGCCGCCTGCTGACCGGTACCCGTGTTGAGAAAACCTTCAAATCTACTGACTCCGCTGAAGGCGCTGATGTTGTCGATATGAACCTGACTTACCTGTACAACGACGGTGAGTTCTGGCACTTCATGAACAACGAAACCTTCGAGCAGCTGTCTGCGGACGCGAAAGCGATTGGCGACAACGCCAAGTGGCTGCTGGATCAGGCTGAGTGCATCGTGACCCTGTGGAACGGTCAGCCTATCGCGGTTACGCCGCCGAACTTCGTTGAGCTGGAAATCGTTGAAACCGATCCAGGTCTGAAAGGTGATACCGCAGGTACTGGCGGCAAGCCTGCCACCCTGTCTACCGGCGCTGTGGTGAAAGTGCCACTGTTCGTACAGATCGGTGAAGTGATCAAAGTGGATACCCGCTCCGGCGAATACGTATCCCGCGTGAAGTAATTTACGTCATGATTAAAGGCGCAGCGCCCGCTGCGCCTGATTTTGCAGGCAGGGAAGATGAAACGTACCGTTAAAATTCTGCTTCTGTTAGCGCTCTCCAGCGCAATTCTCTCCGGCTGCAACACCGCGCGTGGCGTGGGTGAAGATATCCAGGATCTCGGCCATATCATTTCCCATGCGGCCAGCTAATTCCGTCTAATTTTCCTAAAAATTCTTCCTTTTCCGTCAAACGGCAAGATTTTGTCTATTCTTAAGTTGCTATACACAAAATAACTTTGGCTATAAAAGGAAGATATTATGGTTAAGAAAACAATTGCAGCGATCTTTTCTGTTCTGGTGCTTTCTTCGGTACTGACTGCATGTAACACCACCCGTGGCGTAGGGGAAGATATCTCCGACGGTGGTAGCGCGATTTCTGGCGCAGCAACTAAAGCTCAGAACTAATGTAAGCGACGGTACGGCAAGTTATTACACCGTACCGTCAATTCTCCACTTCCTGTAGCGATAAAAACGGCGAGTAGCGCGTATCCATATGCAGCTTCATGCGGATATTGCGTTTGTACGTGTATACCGTTTTTCCGTTAATGCGAAGATTGCTGGCAATTTTCTGGTTGCTCGCACCATCCATCCACAAGGTCAGAACTCTTTCTTCCTGACGCGTCAGCAACGGTGCCGCCATTTTCGGTAGCTCCGCGCTCGCGCATGACGTTAGCGCGTCGTTTATCACCGCCGCCAGTGCTTCCAGATCGGTATTTTTGGAGAGCGAAGACCATATCGGGAACTGCGCCAGATAATCAGTCATCTCCTGCTCCTGCCCTGATTGCAGCATAATAAAAGGCAGTGTTTCGCTGGCAATTAGCAGGGAGGAAAGCTGCTGAAAATGGTGTAAATCCTGCCGGAAGCCAGATAAATCAGCGATGACCAGCGCAGGTTTCCATTGCAGGATATGCTCTCTGGCGAGGAAAAGATTATTTACCCCGGTTACGACGAAATGACCCGAAAACAGGTCTGAATGATTGACCCAGGCTTCAAATCCCGCGCGGGTGAAGTGACAACGGTCAATCAAAAGAATTTTGAACATAAAATTTTCGCAGTCGGCTAGTGGTTTGGCTTCCTGCCATCAGAAAGCCTATCATCATAGAGAAGTCGGATGAGTCATAAATGCCTGAACTACGTGCCTTACTGAGGCTATTTCTTGCTTTAAGGTGTTCAGCAGAAAAAGTTTGAAAAAAAATTCCACGCTAACCAAAATATAAGGCGCAACTTCTGCCTTGCGGGACGACCCGTAAGCGCTTCACTCATCGGGGACGGCCCCAACTTGTCTTTAAGTTAAGGAGCCTGAAATGTCCTGGATCGTTCTTGTTATTGCTGGTTTGCTCGAAGTGGTATGGGCAATTGGTCTGAAATACACACACGGTTTTACCCGCCTGACGCCCAGCGTCATCACTATCGCCGCAATGATTGTCAGTATCGTCATGCTGTCATGGGCGATGCGAACCTTACCCGTCGGCACAGCTTACGCTGTCTGGACGGGAATTGGCGCAGTAGGGGCTGCCATTACCGGCATTCTGCTGCTGGGGGAGTCTGCGAGTCTGGCGCGCATCGCCAGCCTCGCGTTGATTGTCGCGGGTATCATCGGGTTAAAACTCAGTACGCACTAATGCGGCTGTTTTACCCAGATTAACTTCGTCACATCAAACCCTTGCCGGGTCGCTATGTCCAGCATCTGCTGTTTCATTTCCGCCGAGATCGTTGGCGTGCGTGAGAGGAGCCACAGATAGTTGCGATCCGGCCCACAGACCAGCGCGTGGCGGTACTCTCTGTCCAGCGCAATGACGTTATACCCGCCGTAGTATGGGCCGATGAAAGAGGCTTTCATGGCCGCGCGGTTAGATGCGCCGGTGAAATAGGCCTGACCAACTGACTGCTGCCACATCTGGCGATCCGGGTTATAGCCGCGGTTAATGACCCGGATCCCGCCGTTATCCATCGCGCTGTAGCTGATCGTGACTTTTTCTAAGCCCCGTTCGAACTGATGGTCCAGTCGGGCGATTTCATACCAGGTGCCGAGGAAGCGCTGTGCGTCGAAATTACTGACTACCGTGACGCCAGGCGGAGGAGTAGGAGAACTGCAAGCAACCACTAAAAACGCGGCTGTTACTGCGGCAATAACAGGCAGAATGCGCATAGGAGTTTCCTTACTGTTTTTTGTTAAGTGTAGATGACAGCAGGGAAAATGCGGGAGATTGTGCAGGGTGTTTTGCCGGGTGGCGGCTTCGCCTTACCCGGCCTACAAAGTTCATGCGTTGTGTAGACCGGGTAAGCGCAGCGCCACCCGCAATGTTTTACTGTAGCGCGTCGAGGATATGGTATGCCGCCTCAACGCGTGCCGGGTTCGGATAGCTTTTATTCGCGAGCATCACAATACCGATCTGCTTTTCAGGAATAAAGGCCACGTAGCTGCCAAACCCGCCAGTAGAGCCCGTTTTATGGACCCAGGACGCTTTGACCGGGGGAGCCGGTGGATTCACTTCTGCCACGGGCAGCGGTGCCAGCGCCACCTTACTGTCGCTGCCCTCGATCACCGTGTTGGCCTCCACGGGCCAGTTGAGCATCTCCCAGCCCAGACCCTGATACATTGACCCGATACGCCAGTAGCGCGACTGCGCCAGCGAGATGCCCTGCTTAAGTGAGGCATCAGCAACGTTCTCCGGCGCCATATTTGCCATGACCCAGTTCGCCATATCCTGCACGTTGGTTTTCACGCCATAGGCTTGTGCATCCAGCATTCCCGGCGAAACGCGCACCGCTTTACCGTCACGATAGCCCCAGGCGTAATGCGCCTCTTCCGCTTTCGGAACGTTAATCCAGGTATGGTCCAGCTTGAGCGGCTTAAGGACCCGCGTCGTCATGGCCTGCTCATAGCCCATGCCGGAAGGTTTGACCGCCAGCGCGCCAAAAAGACCGATACTGGCGTTGGCGTAAAGACGCGTTGTGCCAGGCTTCCACTGCGGCTGCCAGTTTTGATAAAAGCGCAGCAGGGCGGCATTATCCGTGACCTCATCCGGTACCTGTAGCGGCAGGCCGCCAGCGGTGTAGGTTGCGAGATCCAGCATACGAATCCCCTGCCACTGCTTGCCCGTCAGCTGTGGCCAGTATCTGGTCACCGGATCGTCCAGCGAAATTTCACCGCGAGCAATGGCATCCCCTCCTAAAACCCCGGTGAAGGTTTTACTTATAGAACCCAGCTCGAACAGAGTCTGAGGCGTAACGGGTTTGCTGGCCGCGATATCGGCTTTGCCAAACGTATAATAGTGCGGTTTACCCTGATAAATAACGGCCACCGCCATGCCTGGAATCGACTGGGCTTTCATCAGCGGGGTAATCGTATTCGCGACCACCTCCGCCAGCTGTTTTTCTGACACTGGCGCGGCGAGAGCAGTGCAAGAGATGCCGAGCAGCAGGGCGCAGCAAAGAGATTTTTTCATCATCAGTAATCTTCCGTAATAGCGAGTCAAGGGGATGTCCGGGCCCGTCAGACAGGCGTAGTCTGTTGGATTTGACTGTGCCTGACAAACGGTTAAATTTAGCATTAGCTGTTAATTTTTCTAACGAAAGAGACCATGACGCGAAGCTATCTCCCCCTCAATTCGCTTCGAGCCTTTGAAGCCGCCGCGAGACATCTCAGCTTTACGCATGCGGCCATTGAGCTGAACGTGACCCATTCAGCCATTAGCCAGCATGTGAAAACGCTGGAGCAGCACCTGAACTGTCAGCTGTTCGTTCGCGTGTCGCGCGGGCTGATGTTGACTACCGAGGGAGAAAACTTACTGCCGGTACTGAATGATTCGTTCGATCGTATAGCCGGAATGCTGGATCGCTTCGCTAACCATCGTGCGCAGGAGAAGCTGAAAATCGGCGTGGTGGGTACGTTTGCCATCGGGGTTTTATTCTCACAGCTGGACGATTTTCGCCGTGGCTATCCGCACATCGATCTTCAGCTTTCCACCCATAACAACCGCGTTGATCCGGCTGCCGAAGGGCTTGACTATACGATCCGCTACGGTGGCGGGGCGTGGCATGGCACCGAGGCTGAATTTCTTTGTCATGCGCCGCTCGCGCCGCTGTGTACGCCCGATATCGCCACCAGTCTGCACTGTCCGGCCGACATCCTCAGGTTTACGCTGCTGCGCTCCTACCGACGCGACGAGTGGACCGCGTGGATGCAGGCGGCCGGCGAGCACTCCCCTTCGCCAACGCACCGTGTGATGGTATTTGATTCGTCCGTGACCATGCTGGAGGCCGCTCAGGCAGGGGTAGGTATTGCCATTGCGCCTGTCGATATGTTTACCCATCTGTTAGCCAGCGAGCGCATTGTGCAGCCCTTTGCAACGCAGATTGAACTCGGCAGTTACTGGCTGACCCGATTGCAGTCCCGGGCAGAAACGCCTGCCATGCGCGAATTTTCCCGGTGGCTGGTGGAGAAGATGAAAAAGTAAAAAGCCCGCCGGATGGCGGGCCTGTTCAGTCAGATGGTGACCACGGCAATCAACGTGACGACCGTCAGAATGGTCGCCAGACCGTAGAAGACCCATTTACCGCTTGGCACATGGATTTTCAGATCGTGCATCGCATGGTGGATACGGTGCAGACCACACCACAGCGGCAGGACGATCATCAGGAAGATGAACACGCGGCCAATAAAGCTGCTCGCAAAGGCCAGTACGCGCTCATAGCTCAGCGCATCGCCCGGGAACAGCCCCAGCGGCAGCATGATCCCGACCAGCAGGATAATGACCGGGGCAATAATGGCGCTCCACATGCCGCCTGCGCCAAACAGCCCCCAGAAGACCGGCTCATCTGAACGTTTTGGATTTGGATTGATCATAGTAGTCTCCTTACCAGAACAGTGCGACAAACAGAATGACCACAGAGACAACGGCCGTCACTGCCCAGAGCCCTTTAATAACCGGCTCTGGCCCCATTTTTTCGCCTTTTACAATGATGTTCGCTGCTTTTGGCGCCAGTTCAAACCAGGTTTTGGTATGCAGTAGCGCGGCTGCGAGCACAATCAGATTCAGAACTACGATGATTGGGTTTTGCAGGAAACCCACAAAACTGGCCCAGGCTTCCGGGCCGTGCTTGAGGGCATACACCCCGTACATCAGTTCGAGGCTGAACCAGACCGCGGGAACAGCCGTGCCTTCACGCAGCATATAGAAGCGATAAAACGGCAGTTTTTTCCACCAGGTGGACGGCATTGGTCGCACGTAGGCTTTGCGTTTAGTCGTCATCATGCACTCCTTAGCGTGGTTTCAGGGTAGCGATAAGAAAGTCTTTCGAACTTTCCACTTTTCCCTGCTGAATAGCGGCGGCCGGGTCGACATGCTTCGGACAGACTTCGGAGCAGTAACCGACAAACGTGCAGGTCCAGACCCCATTCTGGCCGTTAAGCTGTGCCATACGTTCTTTTTTGCCGTGGTCGCGGCTGTCCTCGTTATAGCGGTGCGCCAGAGTAATGGCGGCCGGGCCGATAAACTCAGGGTTCAGGCCAAACTGTGGACAGGCGGCGTAGCACAGGCCGCAGTTGATGCAGCCGGAAAACTGATGGTATTTCGCCATCTGCGCGGGCGTCTGGGTGTTTGGCCCCTGATCCGGCGTGCGCGGGTTGCCGATGATGTACGGCTTAATCGCTTCGAGGCTTTCGATAAAGTGGGTCATGTCGACCACCAGATCGCGCTCAATCGGGAAGTTGCCCAGCGCTTCAACCTTGATGCCCTTGGTGTAATCACGCAGGAAAGTTTTACACGCCAGCTTCGGCACTTTGTTGACCATCATGCCGCAGGAGCCGCAGATTGCCATGCGGCAGGACCAGCGGTAGCTCAGGTCCGGGGCCAGGTTATCTTTGATATAGCCGAGCGCATCCAGCAGGGAGGTTTGCTCGTCGTAAGGGACTTCATAGAAAGCGCTGTGCGGCGCGGCGTCCACTTCCGGGTTGTAGCGCACCACTTCAACTTTCAGTTTTTGCATCTCAGCCATTCGCCTTCTCCTTCTTATCGGCGGCTTCTGCTTCTGCACCGTACACGCGTTTCGCCGGTGGCAGCGTAGTGATTTTCACGTCGCTGTAGTCCAGACGGGTGGTACCATCCGCATCGCGCCAGGCGAGAGTATGTTTAAGGAAATTGACGTCGTCACGTTCGGTGCAGCCCTCATCCAGGCGCTGGTGTGCGCCGCGGGACTCTTTACGCGCCAGGGCGGAATGGGCCATACACTCTGCGACGTTCAGGCCGTGGCCCAGTTCAATGGTATAGAGCAGGTCGGTATTGAAGACGCTGGAGGTGTCGGTGATGCGCACGCGCTTGAAGCGTTCCTGGAGTTCTGCCAGCTTGTCGACGGTTTTCTGCATCAGCTCTGGCGTACGGTAGATCCCGCAGCCTTCTTCCATCGACAGCCCCATTTCGTCGCGGATCTTCGACCAGTTTTCGTTACCTTCCTGGTTCACCAGGCCTTTCAGGCGTTTTTCGATGTCTGCAACCTGCGCATCCAGCGCCGCGCTGTTAGCTTCACCTGCCGTTGCGGCACGCTCCATCGCGCGTTCGCCCGCCATGCGACCAAAGACTACCAGCTCAGCCAGCGAGTTCGAGCCCAGACGGTTTGCGCCGTGCAGACCGACGGAGGAACACTCACCCACCGCAAACAGCCCTTTGATGCGGGTTTCGCACTGCTGGTCGGTTTCGATACCGCCCATGGTGTAGTGCGCGGTTGGACGCACCGGGATCGGCTCTTTCACCGGGTCGACGCCCACATAGGCTTTCGCCAGCTCGCAGATAAACGGCAGACGCTCCAGCAGTTTCTTCTCGCCGAGATGACGCAGGTCGAGATGCACCACGTCGCCGCGCGGCGTTGAGATGGTGTTGCCTTTGCGCCACTCATGCCAGAAAGCCTGAGAGACTTTGTCGCGTGGGCCGAGTTCCATGTATTTGTTTTTCGGCTCGCCAAGCGGGGTTTCCGGACCCATGCCGTAATCCTGCAAATAGCGATAGCCGTTTTTGTTGACCAGAATACCGCCTTCGCCGCGGCAGCCTTCCGTCATCAGAATACCGGAGCCCGGCAGGCCGGTTGGGTGATACTGGACGAACTCCATATCACGCAGCGGGACGCCGTGGCTGAGCGCCATGCCCATA
This sequence comes from Enterobacter cloacae complex sp. P29RS, assembly GCF_014893445.1. NCBI lineage: Bacteria > Pseudomonadati > Pseudomonadota > Gammaproteobacteria > Enterobacterales > Enterobacteriaceae > Enterobacter > Enterobacter cloacae complex sp. P29RS. Next base: position 34,048 of record NZ_JADBPZ010000003.1, read on the forward strand.
CCGTCACCGGTGACGATGCCGCCGTTGGTGTTGTAGCGGTATACGCGGCCCGCACCGCCCGTTGCCATCACCACCGCCTTAGCGCGGATCTGGACGAGCGTGCCTTCCATCATGTTCATTGCTACCAGTCCGTGCGCATGACCGTCGTCGACCAGAATGTCGAGAACGAAATGTTCGTCAAAGCGCTGGATTTGTGGGAACTGGAGGGAGGTCTGGAACAGGGTGTGCAGCATGTGGAAGCCGGTCTTATCGGCGGCAAACCAGGTGCGTTCGATCTTCATGCCACCAAAGCGGCGGACGTTGACGCTCCCGTCCGGACGGCGGCTCCAAGGACATCCCCACTGTTCCAGCTGGGTCATTTCCGTTGGGCAATGGTGCACGAAGTAATCAACGACATCCTGTTCGCAAAGCCAGTCGCCCCCTGCAACCGTGTCGTGGAAATGGTATTCGAAGCTGTCATGATCCTGCGCGACGGCGGCGGATCCTCCTTCTGCGGCTACCGTGTGGCTGCGCATCGGATAGACTTTTGAAATCAATGCGATTTTGGCGTTCGGATTGGCTTGTGCCGCAGCAATTGCAGCGCGTAATCCAGCCCCGCCAGCGCCTATTACGGCAAGATCGGCTTGAAAAGTTTGCACGACATTCCTCCAGATTTTGGTTTTCCCGCAACGTGATGAGCTAAAGGACGTTCACCTGCCCGAACGGACGATTGCGGAAGCGATTCCACTGCTCCTTTATGGGTAAAACAGTATAACCGCGTAGAAGTGAGGGAAATTTGACGTGTTCGATTTTTTTGCTGTTCTGTGCGGTGATTTATCATCGTGATTAATGAATGGCGTCACAGTATTTCTCTGTGCAATGAAAAGGGGCTTTTACTGTGCAAAATTTGTCTCTGCCCCGGCTTGCGAGTAGACTTCGTGCCCTTGTCTGAAAACGGAGAAATAACTCATGAGCGAAACGGCCACCTGGCAGCCGAGCGCATCCATTCCAAACCTGCTAAAGCGCGCAGCAATTATGGCGGAGATCCGCCGCTTCTTTGCGGATCGCGGCGTCCTGGAAGTGGAAACGCCGTGCATGAGTCAGGCGACGGTCACGGATATTCATCTGGTCCCGTTTGAAACCCGTTTTGTTGGCCCAGGCCACTCTCAGGGCATGAATCTGTATCTGATGACCAGCCCGGAATACCATATGAAGCGTCTGCTGGCGGCCGGGTGTGGTCCGGTCTATCAGCTGTGCCGTAGCTTCCGTAATGAAGAGATGGGCCGACACCATAATCCGGAATTCACTATGCTGGAGTGGTACCGCCCGCACTACGACATGTATCGTCTGATGAACGAAGTCGACGATCTGCTCCAACAGGTGCTGGATTGCGCGGAAGCTGAAACGCTCTCCTATCAGCAGGCCTTCCAGCGTCATCTGGAAATTGATCCGCTGTCGGCTGATAAAACACAGCTGCGTGAAGTGGCGGCAAAACTGGATCTGAGCAACGTGGCGGATAACGAAGAGGATCGCGACACGCTGCTGCAACTGCTGTTCACCTTTGGTGTTGAACCGCAGATTGGCAAAGATCGTCCGACGTTTGTCTATCACTTCCCGGCCAGCCAGGCTTCACTGGCGCAGATCAGCACCGAAGATCACCGCGTGGCGGAGCGCTTTGAGGTGTACTTTAAAGGCATCGAGCTGGCGAACGGTTTCCATGAGCTGACCGACGCGCGCGAACAGCAACAGCGTTTCGAGCAGGATAACCGCAAGCGCAACGCGCGCGGTCTGCCGCAGCAGCCGATTGACACCAACCTGCTGGAAGCGCTTAAAGCCGGTCTGCCGGACTGCTCCGGCGTGGCGCTGGGTGTGGATCGCCTGGTCATGCTGGCGCTGGGCGCAGAACAACTGGGCGATGTGATTGCCTTTACGGTCGATCGCGCATAAAGGATTGCCGGGTGGCGCTGTCGCTTACCCGGCCTACTTGGTCATTTAACTCTGCCACATTAAAAACTACTATCTTCTCTATGCACGGGTCTTTTTCTTAATTTGACTCGGATAGCCACAATATTTGTCTGGTCATCTGCTACCATCCGCGCAGTTTAATTCCGTTTCGGATGGTTATATGTCTCACTCACTCAAAAAAATGACCCTTACCGGGCTCATCCTGATGATTTTTACGTCAGTTTTTGGCTTTGCCAATAGCCCGTCCGCGTTTTATCTGATGGGCTACAGCGCGACGCCGTTTTATATCGTTTCCGCGCTGTTCTTCTTTATTCCGTTTGCGCTAATGATGGCGGAGATGGGGTCGGCGTACAGGAAAGAAGAAGGCGGCATCTATTCGTGGATGAACAACAGCGTCGGTCCGCGTTATGCGTTTATCGGTACGTTCATGTGGTTTTCATCCTATGTCGTCTGGATGGTCAGCACGGCGGCCAAGGTCTGGGTGCCGTTCTCAACGTTTCTCTTCGGTGCGGATAAAACGCAGGTCTGGTCTCTGGCGGGGCTGAGTTCCACACAGGTGGTCGGTATTCTGGCGGTGTGCTGGATGGTGGTTGTCACGCGGGTGGCCTCGAAAGGCATCAACAAAATTGCCCGTATCACTGCCGTTGGCGGAATTTCCGTGATGTGCCTGAACCTGGTGCTGCTGCTGGTCAGTATCGCTATTCTGTGCCTGAACGGCGGGCATTTCGCACAGGAAGTCAACTTCGTTTCATCGCCTAATCCGGGTTACCAGTCCGGGCTGGCCATGCTCTCCTTCGTGGTGTTTGCCATCTTTGCTTACGGTGGAATTGAAGCCGTGGGCGGGCTGGTCGATAAAACCGAAAACCCGGAAAAGAACTTTGCCAAAGGCATTATCTTTGCCGCCATCGTCATTTCCATTGGCTACTCGCTGGCGATTTTCCTCTGGGGCGTCAGCACCAACTGGCAGCAGGTACTGAGCAATAACACCACCAACCTCGGCAACATTACCTACGTGTTGATGAAAAGCCTGGGGGTGACGCTGGGCAACGCCATGGATCTCGCGCCGGAAACGTCGGCCACCCTGGGGATCTGGTTTGCGCGGATTACCGGTTTGTCGATGTTCCTCGCCTATACTGGCGCGTTCTTCACGCTGATCTACTCGCCGCTGAAAGCGATTATTCAGGGGACGCCAAAGGCGCTGTGGCCCGCACGTATGACGCAGCTGAATGCTGCCGGTATGCCTGCCAACGCGATGTGGATGCAGTGCCTGCTGGTGTGCGTGTTCATTCTGCTGGTGTCCTTTGGCGGCGATACCGCGTCGGCGTTCTATAACAAGCTGACCCTGATGGCAAACGTATCGATGACGCTTCCGTACCTATTCCTGGCGCTGGCGTTCCCGTTCTTTAAGGCGAAGCGGGATCTGGAGCGACCGTTTGTGATCTTCAAAACCCGCGTGGCGACGCTGCTGGCGACCACTGTTGTGGTGCTGGTCGTCGCGTTCGCCAACATCTTTACCGTCATTCAGCCCGTGGTTGAGGCAAATGACTGGAGCAGCACGCTGTGGATGGTTGGCGGACCGATCTTCTTCTCGCTGCTGGCAATGGGGATTTATGAGAACTACCGCCGCCGCATGATGACCTGCGTGGCAGAAGTGGCATAGCGGATGAAAAAACCCCTCCCGGAAGGGAGGGGGAAATGGATTATAAACTTCCCGCCGGGCGCGAACGCGCCGCAGATGTCAACGTTCTTCCTGTCTTACGTCCGTCCAGCGTTTCCAGACGCATCTGGAAAGGTGGGAACGGCATATCAATTCCGTGCTCGCGGAAGCCAGCCAGGATCAGCTGGTGGATCTCATGGCGCAGCGGCATACGGTGTCCCATCTCGGCGGCGTAGATACGCAGCTCGAAAATCTGGATCCCCTGCTGCAAATCAACCAGGAAGACTTCCGGCGGCGGGTTGTCGATTACCAGCGAACAGCGTTCAGCAGCCGTATACAGGATCTGCGTCACCTCTTCGCTGTTGGCATCCGACGGAGCGGGTACGGTCAGCACCACACGCGTGACGGAGTCAGACAGCGACCAGTTGATAAACTGCTCGGTGATAAACGCTTTGTTCGGGACGATGATCTCTTTACGGTCCCAGTCGCTGATGGTGGTGGCGCGGGTGTTGATCCTGGTGACGCTGCCGGTCAGATCGCGGATGGTCACCGTATCGCCAATTCGAATCGGCTTTTCAAACAGAATGATCAGACCCGAGACGAAGTTGGCAAAGATCTCCTGTAAACCAAAGCCCAGGCCTACGGTCAGGGCGGCAACCAGCCATTGCAGTTTTGACCATTCGATACCAATCATCGAGAAGCCAACCAGCCCACCAAACAGCATGATTAAATACTTGGTAATGGTGGTGATCGCATAGCCTGTGCCGGGGGTTAAATCCAGATGCTGCAACAGCGCCAGCTCCAGCAGGGCAGGGAAGTTACGGATCAGCTGCGTGGTGATAATGAGTACCAGAATCGCAATCAGCACGGCCCCTAAGGTGATGGGCTCCAGGCTTTCGACCCCCTGCACCGTCGACGTCACATCCCACAAAGAGATGTTCTCCAGGAAGCCAAACGCGGAGTGGATTTCCGACCACAGGAAGATCACCGACAGCAGGGCAACCAGCATCAGAATTGAGCGTACCAGCCGCAGGGACTGGGTACTGATCGCATCGAGATCCAGTTCGACGTCATCGGCGTCTGAAGTCCCTTCGGTGCTGTTGACGTGGTTCGGCTCTTCCTCACCCCGCGCGCGCTGGGCCAGTATTTCTGCGCGACGATGTTTGGCACGGTCAAACGCCAGACGACGACGCTGGATCAGCATGCCGCGGCGAATAACATGGTAGACCACCAGCAGCAGGAACCAGATAGCTACTGACGTTTCCAGTCGTGCGAGCAGCGCCTGCGATGTGGCGAGATAACCGACAGCCGCCGCCAGCATCGCCGCCAGCGGCGCGCTAAGCAGCAGGTTCCACAGCAGACGGTTAAACATGTTATCGCCACTGCCGGACTTGTCGAGATAGAGCGGGATCCCGGCGCGCTTCAGGCTGAGCGTCACTACCGCTAATGCCCCGCAGATCAGCATAAAGCACAGCCGTCCCAGCGAGCCGGAGAACTCCCGGTCATTGAGATTATCGAACATGATCAGCGCCATAATCAGCGGCACAATCAGCCCGATGCTCATCAGGTAATAGCGCATCGCCCGCGCCACGCGATTACGCGGCCAGCCAAAGTGAGCGATGAACAGACCATTTGGCCGCGCAAACGTGGCGCAAATCATCACCACCCACAGCAGCGGAACGGTGGCGGTCACGCCATCGCCAATTGCGACGGCAAGCGGATAGGGCCAGGCTTCACGCAGGCCGTATCCGAGCGTCATCCACAGCACCGGCAGCGGGGACGCGACCAGAATTGACCAGAACACTGTACGCAGCGTCAGCCAGAAGTGATCCTGTGTCACTTTCCCCACCCGGGCGCTGGAGCGCTCAAGGAAACGGGTGAAGTGGCGACGGGAATAAATACTGAAACCCACCAGAATCAGTGCCCCCAGCAGCGGGAAGATGGTCTCCTTACTGGTGAGCATCATCACGCTGGCGAGACCCAGCTGGCTGAAGGTGTCCAGCGAAATGAGGCGGCGCAGATCCTGCACGATCTCGATCGGCCAGGCGAAGGTCATCGGCCGCACGTCGGAGGTCCAGAACAGGTAACGGTGCGTGGCTTCGTTGACCTCTTTCAGCGCGTCCTCCAGCTGGCTGTTTGAGACTTTCAGCTTGGTGAGTTCGAGGATCAGCGTATCGCCCCCCTGCAACAGGGAATTGAGCAGTTCGCGTTGGGTGCGCAGCTGCGCTTCCAGAATACGGCTTTGCTCGCCGGTGAGCGGCTGTCCGTCAGCCTGACGGATCTGGCGGATTTGTGGCTGCTTATTAAGAAGGTCTTCATAATGAAGACGCTGAACGCGCAGCTGCGCCATCTCCGTATCAAGCTGCTGCGGTTTTGGCATCTCTGGCAGACGAGCCACCTGTGCGCGTAACGCTTCGCCCAACAGGTTAGACGAGCCAAGCCACTGGGACTGTTCACGCAGCGTGTTGAGAGCCTGACGAACCTGGAGGGTTTGATTAGTGGCCTGACGCTGCTGCGAGGCCACCAAATCCATGCGCTGCGCCTGCTGATTCAGCGCGGCAGAAAGCTCGCGGTTAACCTTAAACTGGGCGACGATGCTGTCGGGCAGGTTAGCGCTGTTTTCGGCCAACAACTCGGTGCTTTCCAGCGCACGTTCAGCTTCACGCTGACGCTGGCTGTTGAGTTGATTTCTCAGCGCCTGGAGATACGCATCCAGCTGTTCGCTCTGCTTCTGCGCCAGTTCCGAACGCATCCGCGACAGCTCCTGGCGGTTGTTAGCAGAAAGCTGTGCCAGCTCCAGTTCATCAACCAGCGCTTTTAGTCTGGCGGATTCCGCCTGTAGCCCAAGATTTTGGGCCTGATTCTGCGGGGTGTTGCCGGTCTGCGTCCCAATGCGGCGTTCCACCTCATTTAACTGACGGCGGGCATCGGTTTGCTGCTGTGGAAGCTGACTGAGAGAGTCGGCAATTTCACGCGCCCGTTCCTGCTCCTGCTGTGCCAGACGGCTTTTTTCCAGCAGCTGGCTGCTGACTTGCAGGATCTCCTGATTCAGCGCCTCGGACGTCATCCCTGCGGGTACCTGGCGTGGTTCATCACGCAGGCTGTTTAACTGCGAGCGCAGGGTTTGAGAGAGTTTGGGGAAGTTGTCGATAACCTGCTGATATTGCTGGGCGCGCTCAAGAGAACCCTTTCGTTCCTCAAGTGCGTTCAGTGCAGACTGGAGCGACTCAACGGCCTCCGGCTGAGCGGGTTTCGCCGCTTTTGCCTGCTCCAGCTCCTGGGTTATCTGTTTGGCGTCGGGGGCCGTCGCTGCATACGCCCCCATGCTGAGGCACCAGGCCATCAGTAATACGATAATCGGGCGCACGTCAGCGATCCTTCTGTTGTTAACCTTCGTCTTTTTTGTCGTCAACCAGCGGGCTGGCATCGTGCTCGGCTTTGATCTCTTCTTCCGGCAACGGGGCTGGCGCAACGTCTGGCGTTGCAAAGACCTCCGTCGATACTGCCAGAGGCTGGCCGAGTTTGGTCACGGACAGGCTTTCCAGCTCGTCGACAAGATTAACTTTGCCCGGTGCGAACAGGTTGATTACCGTTGAGCCCAGCTTGAAGCGGCCCATCTCCTGACCTTTCAGCAGGGCCACAGAACCTTCTTCTTCCCCGGCAGGCCAGGTCCAGCGCTTGATCACGCCTTCGCGTGGCGGCGTAATGGTGCCCGCCCAGACGGTTTCGATGCTGCCCACAATGGTAGCACCTACCAGAATCTGCGCCATTGGGCCAAATTCAGTATCAAACAGGCAGATGACGCGCTCGTTACGGGCAAACAGGTTAGGGACGTTTTGCGCCGTCAGGTGGTTTACAGAGAACAGATCCCCCGGCACGTAGATCATCTCGCGCAGGATGCCGTTACACGGCATATGAACGCGGTGGTAGTCGCGCGGGGAGAGATAGGTGGTCGCGAAAGTCCCGTTGCGGAACAGATCCGCCATTATGTAGTTACCGGCCAGCAGCGCTTCCAGGCTGTAGTTATGGCCTTTCGCCTGCAAAATTTTGTCGTCTTCAATTTTACCCAGCTGGCTGATCACGCCGTCAGCAGGCATCACCAGAACGTTCGGGTCGGTATTCAGCGGGCGCACTTCGTCGCGCAGCGGACGCACAAAAAATTCGTTGAAGGTGCGGTAGCTTGCCGTATCCGGTTTCTGCGCTTCTTTCATGTCGACCTTGTAGTATTTCACGAACAGGTCGATGACCAGTTTGGTCAGCCAGCCCGCTCGTTTGCTCGCGCCCCAGCCCGCCAGGCGAGTGAGCCACAGTTTAGGCAGAATGTATTGAAGCGAAAGTTTAAATGAGTTTAACAAGGTAGCCTCCAGGCCATTGTTTTGTCGTTCCTGATCCGGCAGTACGCTGCCGGAACCTGAAAAAAGGGGACGATTTTAGCGACGCTTAGCTTAGTTGTCAGTTATCAGAATCAGAAAAGTTTTTACGCGTTTTTACCTGGTCCATGCTTTCGAGAATACGATGGTAATTTTCGAAACGGGTTTCCGCTATTTCACCGTTCTCCACCGCTTCGCGGATGGCGCAGCCCGGATCGTTGTCATGTTTACAGTCGCGGTATTTGCAAGCGCCTATATAGTCATGGAATTCGACAAATCCGTTAAAGATTTGTTCCGGCTCGAGATGCCAGAGACCAAATTCACGCACACCCGGGGAGTCAATCACATCGCCGCCGTGCGGGAAGTGATAGAGACGTGAGGCGGTGGTAGTGTGCTGGCCCAGCCCGGAGACGTCCGACACATCGTTGGTCAGGATTTCTTGCTGAAGGCCGAGCAGGTTGTTAAGCAGGCTCGATTTACCCACGCCAGACTGCCCTGCAAAGATACTGATGCGGTCGGTCAGCGCATCTTCTAACGGCTTCAGGCCATCTTTGGTGCGGCTGGAAACCATCAAAACGCGATAACCAATATTGCGATAGATATCCATCTGCTCATTCACAAAGGCCATGGCCTCGTCATCCAGCAGATCGATTTTATTCAGCACGATGAGCGGCTCAACCTGTAGCGTTTCGCAGGCCACCAGGTAACGGTCAATAATGTTGAGCGAAAGTTCGGGTAAAATCGCTGAAACGATCACGATCTGGTTGATATTGGCGGCAATGGGCTTTACGCCGTCGTAGAAATCAGGACGGGTCAGAACCGACGTGCGTTCATGCACGGCTTCAACGATACCTTTAACCGTTACCCCTTCCGCAGCCGCTTTGCCTGGACGCCAGACCACGCGGTCACCGGTCACCAGGGAACGGATGGTGCGACGGATATTGCAACGGTGGATGTCCCCGTCGGCAGACTCGACATCGGCATGCATACCGAAGCGGCTAATCACCACGCCTTCCGTCGCTTCGCCAAACAGGTTGTCGTCGTAATCGGGCTTCTCCGTAGTGGTTTTAAGACGGCGCTGGTGATTTGCATTCACGCGGCGCTGCTGCCCTTTGGAGAGTTTATTTTTACTCAATCGCGCTGGCTCCTGGTCGCCCATAGCGGGCAAAACCTCTATGATACACTCTAATTAATACTAGTTAACCTGCTACTGCCGGTTAAGCGAGAAGGGTGGAAAATAACATGAGCGCGGACGAAAACAACCTGATTTGGATCGATCTGGAGATGACCGGCCTGGATCCCGAGCGCGATCGCATTATTGAGATCGCCACACTGGTCACCGATGCCAACCTCAATATTCTGGCGGAAGGCCCAACGATTGCCGTGCACCAGTCCGATGACCAGCTTGCGCTGATGGATGAGTGGAACGTGCGTACCCATACTGGCAGCGGGCTGGTGGAACGCGTGAAGGCCAGCACTCTGGGCGACCGCGAAGCGGAGCTGGCGACGCTTGAGTTTCTGAAGCAGTGGGTGCCGGCAGGAAAATCGCCTATCTGTGGCAACAGCATTGGGCAGGATCGTCGTTTCCTGTTTAAGTACATGCCGGAGCTGGAGTCCTATTTCCACTACCGCTATCTGGATGTGAGCACCTTAAAAGAGCTGGCCCGCCGCTGGAAACCGGAAATTCTCGACGGCTTCACAAAGCAGGGGACGCACCAGGCAATGGACGACATCCGTGAGTCTGTTGCGGAGCTGGCGTACTATCGCGAAAACTTTATTAAGCTTTAATTTTGCGATCCGGCGCCTTGCGTGGCCGGGTTTTTGTCGCTAAATTGTTCAGCTTGCCGATTAAATAAGCACTTGAACTGAATTTCAAAAAAATCGCTTTGAGGGGGGTTGCAGCTAAACGGATTTCTCGTATAATGCGCCTCCCGTAACGACAGAGAATTACACGTTACGACAGCAACAAAAGCAGTACAGATTTGCGGGAATAGCTCAGTTGGTAGAGCACGACCTTGCCAAGGTCGGGGTCGCGAGTTCGAGTCTCGTTTCCCGCTCCAAAATTTGAAAAGTATCGCAAGATACGCCAGCACCAGAACACCCAAGCGGGAATAGCTCAGTTGGTAGAGCACGACCTTGCCAAGGTCGGGGTCGCGAGTTCGAGTCTCGTTTCCCGCTCCAAAATTTGAAAGTATCGCAAGATACGCACAGCACCAGAATACCCAAGCGGGAATAGCTCAGTTGGTAGAGCACGACCTTGCCAAGGTCGGGGTCGCGAGTTCGAGTCTCGTTTCCCGCTCCAAAATTTGAAAGTATCGCAAGATACGCACAGCACCAGAATACCCAAGCGGGAATAGCTCAGTTGGTAGAGCACGACCTTGCCAAGGTCGGGGTCGCGAGTTCGAGTCTCGTTTCCCGCTCCAAATTCTTCTTCTTTCCTAAATTATCCACAGCGAAATGCTTCGTTGGGGACGTTTTCTATTGTATCTGAAACACTCTTGTAAACAGAGTTATCCACAGAAACTGTGATAAATCCCAGTTGTGCAAAATGTTAGCAGGGTGAATAATATCTTCGTAATTAACTGTAATATATGAAGAAAATTTGATTTCAAAATGTTATTGAGATCACTTGACCTGTTTGCTAAACCTTATTGCGCCTGAATTCTTATTTTTATTCACAGCCTGTGAATATATCACACATCCCGTGGCAGCCCTTTTTCAATCACCCTGACCAGGCGCTGTTTCTTCGGTAACTGCACTTCAACCACGCCGGCATTTCGCTTCTCAATTTGCTGCGCAATCGCCCATTCTATGTGCTCATCAAGAAGTGGGTGCTCACCTCTGCGGCTTTCAAGCGCCTGAAGATTGGCTTCATCCCATGGGGCATTACCCAGCGCAACAGCCACATTACGCAGCCAGCGCAGGTGGCCGATACGACGTATGGCGGAACCTTCCGTCACCTTCAGGAACCAGGCTTCGCTCCAGGCGAACAGTTCGATCAGCTGCGGGGCATGTAACGCCTTGCGGGGACTGAAGTCTTCTTCGTCCGTCAACTGTGAATAACGGTTCCACGGACAAATCAGCTGGCAGTCATCACAGCCGTAGATGCGGTTGCCAATAAGCGGACGAAATTCCTCTGGAATAGCACCTTCCAGCTCGATGGTGAGATAAGAGATACAGCGGCGCGCATCAACGGTATAGGGTTCAACGATAGCGCCCGTTGGGCAGATGGTCATACAGGCCACGCAGCGGCCACACCCTTCTTCCACCGGACCGTCTACCGGCAGGGGTAAATCAATCAACAGTTCACCCAGGAAAAAGAATGAGCCCGCGTCGCGGCTTAAGATAAGTGAGTGCTTACCTGTCCAGCCAAGCCCGGCTTTTTCGGCGATCGGGCGCTCAAGAATAGGCGCAGAATCGACAAAGGGTCTAAAATTCAGCGAAACACAGTGCTGCTGAATGGTTTCCCCGAGCTTTTTTAGACGGTTGCGCAGAAGTTTATGGTAATCACGTCCCAGAGCGTATCGGCTGACGTAACCCAGCGAAGGATTTTTTAGCGTGCGCGCAAAGGCCGCGTTAGCGGGCAGATAGTTCATGCGTACGCTAATGACGCGCAGCGTACCCGGCAACAGCTCGTGGGGGCGGGCACGCATCATACCGTGGCGCGCCATCCACTCCATCTCGCCGTGGTATTGTTTATCCAGCCATGCCTGTAGCTTAGGCTCGCTGGCAGAGAGGTCGGTATCGGTAATACCGACCTTCTGGAAGCCCAGTTCAGCACCCCACTGTTTTATTTTCTGCGCTAATTCATTGAGATCGAGGGGCTGTGACATGACGGACCATACTGTGAAGAAAAACCCCGCAAGTATACCACATTCCATCTGGCATGCGGATGACCTCCGTCGGGCCGAAAAAGAGGCCGCAGATAGCCTGGGCGTTACCCTTTATGAACTGATGCAGCGCGCGGGCGAGGCGGCGTTTAACGTAGCGCGCACGGCTTATCCGGATGCCTCGCACTACCTGATTCTGTGCGGGCACGGCAATAACGGTGGCGATGGCTATGTGGTGGCTCGTCTTGCGGTGGCGGCGGGGCTGCGCGTTACCCTGCTGGCGCTGGAGAGCGACAAGCCGCTACCGGAAGAGGCTGGCATGGCGAGAGAGGCCTGGCTGAATGCGGGGGGCATTATTCATGCGCCTGATATTATCTGGCCCGAGGATGTCGACGTGATTGTTGATGGTCTGCTGGGGACGGGGCTGATGCGCGCGCCTCGCGATGACGTCGCCGCGCTGATTACCCACGCTAATGCGCACCCCGCCCCGGTGGTGGCGCTGGATATTCCCTCCGGCCTGATGGCGCAAACCGGCGCGACGCCGGGCGTGTCGATTGAGGCTGCGCACACCGTGACCTTTATCGCCCTGAAGCCGGGTTTGCTTACCGGTAAAGCGCGGGATGTCGTGGGGACGTTACATCACAACGCACTGGGGCTGGAAAACTGGCTGGCTGGACAGGATACCCACATCACCCGCTTTGATGCCTCCCTGCTTGCTCAGTGGCTGCCTCCGCGCCGCCCCACATCCCATAAGGGTGATCATGGCCGGCTGCTGATTATCGGTGGCGATCATGGCACGGCAGGTGCGATTCGCATGACAGGAGAGGCCGCGTTGCGCAGCGGTGCCGGATTAGTACGCGTGCTGACCCGCAGCGAAAACATTCCGCCGATTATTACCGCGCGGCCGGAGCTGATGGTCCACGAGCTTGCCCCACAGGCGATTGAAGAGGGTCTTGAGTGGGCGGACGTGGTAGTCATTGGCCCGGGCCTGGGTCAGCAGGAGTGGGGTAAACAGGCCCTGCAAAAGGCCGAGAATTTTCGTAAGCCGATGCTCTGGGATGCCGACGCGCTTAACCTTCTGGCAATAAACCCGGATACGCGTCACAATCGCATTCTGACGCCACACCCCGGCGAAGCCGCACGGCTGCTTAACTGTAGCGTGGCAGAAATTGAAAGCGATCGCTTACTTTCAGCCCAACGTCTGGTAAAACGTTACGGAGGTGTTGTCGTTTTGAAAGGGGCGGGGACCGTTATTGCCAGCGATGATGCGATGGGCATCGTTGATGCCGGTAATGCAGGCATGGCGAGCGGCGGCATGGGTGATGTGCTCTCTGGCATCATTGGTGCATTGCTCGGACAGAAACTTCCCCTTTATGATGCAGCCTGTGCTGGCTGCGTGGCCCACGGTGCGGCGGCTGACAGGCTGGCTGCTCGTTACGGAACGCGCGGTATGCTGGCCACCGATCTTTTTTGCACGCTGCGGCGTGTTGTTAACCCGGATGTGATTGACGTAGAAAATGACTAATCGAGCGATTCCTTTACCTGATGAACAAGCCACTTTAGATCTCGGCAAGCGCGTGGCGCAGGCCTGTCAGGGGGCGACCGTCATTTATCTGTATGGTGATTTAGGCGCGGGTAAAACAACCTTCAGCCGTGGTTTTTTGCAGGCGTTAGGCCATAACGGGAACGTAAAAAGCCCGACTTATACACTAGTAGAACCGTACACGCTTGAAAATATCATGGTGTACCACTTTGATTTATATCGTCTTGCGGATCCTGAGGAGCTGGAATTTATGGGGATCCGCGATTACTTTGCCAACGACGCCATTTGCCTGGTGGAGTGGCCGCAACAAGGTGCGGGTGTGCTGCCTGACCCGGATGTCGAAATTCACTTGGATTATCAGGCACAAGGGCGTGAGGCGCGCATCAGTGCGGTTTCCTCATCAGGCTGTTCCTTACTGGCGCGTTTAGCCGGTTGAGCGTAGGGATAACGGGATGATTAATCGCGTTAAAGGTTGGATTTTGGCAGCCACGGTTCTGCTGTGCGCGCAGGCCGGTGCGGCCAGCCTCTCGGATATTCAGGTGTCGAATGGCGATAGCCAGGCCCGCATTACCTTCAGCTTTATGGGCGATCCTGAATATGCTTTCTCACAAATCGACAGCCGCAGCGTGGCGCTCGATATTAAACAGTCCGGGGTGATCCAGGGGCTGCCGCTCCAGTTCAGCGGCAACAATCTGGTGAAAAGCATCCGTTCGGGGACGCCGAAGGATGCGCAGTCTCTGCGTCTGGTGGTCGATCTCACCGAAAAGGGCAAAACGAAGGCGGTTAAGCAGCAAAACGGCGCCAGTTATACGGTGGTTTTTACCATTAATGCTGATGTTCCGCCGCCGCCACCGCCTGCACCTGTGGTAGCAAAACGCGTAGAAGCGCCGGTTTATACCCCAAGGCCGTCTGAGCCAGCCCGTAATCCGTTTAAATCACAAAATGACCGACTTACCGCCGTGACCAGCAGCAACACGGTGACGCGTCCGGCGGTCAGCGCGCGGCGAACGCCGGTCAGTGGCGACAAAGTGATTATCGCCATCGACGCCGGACACGGCGGGCAAGATCCTGGCGCGATTGGCCCGGGCGGCACGCGGGAGAAAAACGTCACTATCGCCATTGCCCGTAAGCTGCGTGCGCTTCTGAATGACGATCCGATGTTCAAAGGGGTCATGACCCGCGACGGAGATTACTTTATTTCAGTGATGGGACGTTCGGATGTGGCGCGTAAGCAAAACGCCAACTTCCTGGTGTCGATTCACGCGGATGCTGCGCCGAACCGTAACGCCACCGGCGCGTCGGTATGGGTACTGTCGAACCGTCGTGCCAACAGTGAAATGGCGAACTGGCTTGAAGAGCACGAGAAGCAGTCTGAACTGTTAGGCGGGGCAGGCGATGTGCTGGCAAACAGCCAGGCCGATCCGTATCTCAGCCAGGCGGTGCTGGATTTACAGTTCGGTCATTCTCAGCGCGTCGGGTATGATGTCGCCACTAACGTACTCAACCAGCTGCAAAGCGTCGGATCGCTGCATAAGCGTCGTCCGGAACATGCGAGCCTCGGTGTCCTGCGTTCACCGGATATTCCGTCGATTCTGGTAGAGACGGGTTTTATCAGTAATCACGGTGAAGAGCGTTTACTGGGAAGCGACAGCTATCAGCAGCAAATTGCTGAAGCGATTTATAACGGTCTGCGTAAATACTTTGACGCGCATCCGCTTCAGTCTGCGCCGCAGGGCGGGGCAGCCCAGACGGCAAGCGCCGCGCTGCCGGGTGAGATGACCGCGACTAATTAAGGAGAGTTCATGCCGATTCAGGTTCTACCGCCGCAGCTCGCGAACCAAATCGCCGCCGGTGAGGTGGTGGAACGCCCTGCATCGGTGGTGAAAGAGCTGGTGGAAAACAGCCTCGATGCAGGGGCGACCCGCATTGATATCGATATTGAACGCGGGGGCGCAAAGCTTATCCGCATTCGTGATAACGGCTGTGGCATCAAAAAGGACGAGTTGGCGCTGGCGCTGGCGCGTCATGCCACCAGTAAAATTGCGTCACTTGACGATCTGGAAGCGATTATCAGCCTGGGTTTTCGCGGCGAAGCGCTGGCCAGTATCAGCTCCGTTTCCCGCTTAACGTTGACCTCCCGCACGGCCGACCAGCAGGAAGCCTGGCAGGCCTACGCGGAAGGGCGCGATATGGACGTCACGGTTAAACCAGCGGCGCACCCGGTAGGCACCACGCTTGAAGTGCTGGATCTTTTCTATAACACGCCCGCCCGGCGCAAGTTTATGCGAACCGAGAAGACCGAATTCGGACATATCGACGAGATCATCCGCCGCATCGCGCTGGCACGCTTTGATGTCACTCTTAACCTCAGTCATAACGGTAAGGTGATGCGTCAGTACCGGGCAGTGGCGGAAGGCGGGCAAAAGGAGCGTCGGCTGGGCGCCATCTGCGGCACGCCGTTCCTGGAAAAAGCGCTGGCCATTGAGTGGCAGCATGGCGATTTGGCCCTGCGCGGCTGGGTTGCCGATCCGAACGCCAGTAGCGCCGCGTTTGCTGAGATTCAGTACTGCTACGTCAACGGTCGAATGATGCGCGACCGTCTGATTAACCACGCCATTCGCCAGGCCTGTGAAGATAAGCTCGGCGCCGATCAACAGCCCGCCTTTGTGCTTTATCTGGAGATCGACCCGCACCAGGTGGATGTGAACGTCCATCCCGCCAAGCACGAGGTGCGTTTCCACCAGTCGCGTCTGGTGCATGATTTTATCTATCAGGGCGTCGTTAGCATTTTGCAGAAGCAGGCTGAGCCAACGCTGCCGCTGGAAAACGACATTCCTGCACCGCGATCGCTGCCAGAAAATCGCGTGGCGGCCGGACGTAACCATTTCGCTGAACCCGCAGTCGCGCGCGAACCAGTGGCTCCGCGTTTTTCGTCAGCGGGAAGCGCACCGCGCCCGACGGGCGCCAACTACCCAAATGCCCAGCCGGGGTATCAAAAGCAGCAAGGGGCGTTATACCGTAAATTGCTGGACACCCCAGCCGTGGAACGGAAAGAACATATTGAGGTATCGCCGTCTTCCCTTGACGGACATAGCCAGAGTTTTGGCCGGGTATTGACGATTGTCGCCCCGGACATGGCACTGCTTGAACGCGAGGGGAAATTGATGCTGCTGGCGTTGCCGGTAGCGGAACGCTGGCTTAAACAGGCGCAACTGACGCCAGGGGAAAACGCCGCCTGCGCTCAGCCGTTACTGATCCCGGTTCGGTTGAAAATAAACCATGAGGAAACAGGGGTTTTGCAGCGTACCCAGGCGCTTCTTGCCGAAATGGGGATTGAAATCGTACTGGACGCGCAGCATGTGACAATTCGCGCAGTGCCTTTACCCTTACGCCAACAAAATTTACAAAACTTGATTCCTGAACTGATAGGCTACCTGGCGCAACAAACGACGTTTGATGCCGCCGATACCGCGCAGTGGATCGCCCGCCATCTGGCCAGCGAACATTCGCCGTGGAGTATGGCGCAGGCGATTACCGTTCTGGCAGAGGTGGAACGCCTCTGTCCACAGCTGGTGAAAGCGCCGCCAGGTGGTTTGTTACAACCTGTTGATTTAAAAACGGCGATGACCGCCCTGAAACATGACTGATGTAAGTAAGGCGAGCCTGCCAAAGGCGATTTTTTTAATGGGGCCAACGGCCTCCGGTAAAACGGCGTTAGCCATTGAGTTACGTAAAGTTTTGCCAGTAGAGTTGATTAGCGTTGATTCAGCCCTCATTTACCGAGGAATGGACATCGGCACGGCGAAGCCCAACGCAGACGAACTGCGTGCGGCACCGCACCGTTTACTGGATATTCTCGACCCGGCACAGGCTTACTCCGCAGCAGATTTTCGCCGCGACGCCTTAGCTGAGATGGCCGAGATTACCGCCGCGGGACGCATACCGCTGTTAGTTGGCGGCACGATGCTCTACTTTAAGGCGCTGCTGGAGGGGTTATCGCCTCTGCCATCGGCCGATCCGGAAGTTAGAGCGAAGATTGAGCGGCAGGCGGCAGAGCAGGGGTGGGACGTTTTGCACAGGCAACTGGAAGAGATTGACCCGGTTGCCGCAGCGCGGATCCACCCAAACGATCCGCAAAGGCTTTCCCGGGCACTGGAAGTTTTTTTCATTTCGGGTAAAACTTTAACGGAACTGACGCAAACGTCAGGAGACGCTCTGCCGTATCAGGTGCATCAGTTCGCCATCGCCCCGGCGAGCCGTGAACTGCTCCATCAACGAATTGAGCAGCGTTTTCATCAGATGTTGGCTTCAGATTTTGAAGCAGAAGTGCGGGCGCTTTTTGCCCGTGGAGATTTGCATACGGACATGCCTTCCATTCGTTGTGTGGGATACCGCCAGATGTGGTCGTATCTTGAAGGCGAGATTTCATACGATGAAATGGTTTATCGAGGTGTTTGCGCCACGAGACAGTTAGCGAAGCGCCAGATCACCTGGTTGCGTGGTTGGGAGGGTGTTCACTGGTTAGACAGTGAAAAACCACAACAGGCGTTAAACGAAGTGATTGAGGTTATTGGTGATATCGCTGACTGAATGTGTACAATTAAGCCGTATCGTGCGCAATTTTTCAGAATCGCAAGGTTCTAAGTACAAAACAAGCATATAAGGAAAAGATAGAATGGCTAAGGGGCAATCTTTACAAGATCCGTTCCTGAACGCATTGCGTCGGGAGCGTGTTCCAGTTTCTATTTATTTGGTGAATGGTATTAAGCTGCAAGGTCAGATTGAGTCTTTCGATCAGTTCGTGATCCTGTTGAAAAACACGGTCAGCCAGATGGTCTATAAGCACGCGATTTCTACTGTTGTTCCGTCCCGTCCGGTATCTCATCACAGCAATAACGCTGGCGGCGGCACTGGCAGTAACTACCATCATGGCAGCAACGCGCAGGGTTCATCTGCTCCTGCGCAGGACAGCGAAGAAACCGAATAAGGTTTTGGGCTGTTTTCCACACGGGGAGCCAGGGATCCTGCGTTCCCCGCTGATCTTTTTTGAGAGGTTTACGCTTGTTTGACCGATATGACGCCGGTGAGCAGGCGGTGCTGGTACACATCTATTTTTCGCAAGACAAAGATATGGAAGACCTCCAGGAGTTTGAATCTCTGGTCTCTTCCGCCGGTGTCGAAGCAATGCAGGTGATTACCGGTAGCCGTAAAGCGCCGCACCCGAAGTACTTTGTTGGTGAAGGTAAAGCAGTTGAAATTGCGGATGCCGTAAAAGCAACCGGCGCATCAGTCGTGCTGTTTGATCATGCGCTGTCTCCGGCTCAGGAACGTAACCTGGAAGCTCTCTGCGAATGCCGTGTTATCGATCGCACGGGGTTGATCTTAGATATTTTTGCTCAGCGTGCGCGTACCCACGAGGGTAAGTTGCAGGTTGAGCTGGCGCAGTTGCGCCATCTGGCGACGCGTCTGGTGCGTGGCTGGACACACCTTGAAAGACAAAAAGGCGGGATTGGTTTACGTGGCCCGGGTGAAACCCAGCTCGAAACCGACCGTCGTTTGCTGCGTGGCCGTATAACCCAGATCCTTTCTCGTCTGGAGCGTGTTGAGAAACAGCGCGAACAGGGGCGTCGGGCGCGAACCAAAGCCGACATCCCAACGGTGTCGCTGGTGGGCTATACCAACGCCGGTAAATCCACCCTGTTTAACCAGATAACCGAGGCCCAGGTGTATGCCGCAGACCAGCTGTTTGCGACCCTGGACCCTACGCTGCGCCGTATTGACGTCGCAGACGTCGGTGAAACGGTACTGGCGGATACCGTAGGGTTTATCCGCCATCTGCCGCACGATCTGGTGGCGGCGTTTAAAGCGACGTTGCAGGAGACGCGTCAGGCGACCCTGCTGCTGCACGTGATTGATGCGGCTGACGTACGCGTGCAGGAGAACATCGACGCGGTGAATGTGGTGCTCGAAGAGATTGACGCCCACGAAATTCCCACCCTGTTGGTGATGAACAAGATCGATATGCTGGACGATTTCGAACCGCGTATCGACCGAGATGAAGAGAACAAACCAATTCGGGTCTGGCTATCTGCTCAGGCCGGGATTGGTGTGCCACTGCTTTTCCAGGCTTTGACAGAACGTCTTTCCGGTGAGGTAGCTCAGCACACGCTGCGACTGCCGCCACAGGAAGGCAGGCTGCGTAGCCGGTTTTATCAGCTTCAGGCGATAGAAAAAGAGTGGATGGAGGATGACGGCAGCGTGGGGATGCAGGTGCGTATGCCGATCGTTGACTGGCGTCGCCTCTGTAAACAAGAACCTGCGCTGGCGGACTATATCGTCTGATCAGAAAGGGGAAGCCTGAAAAATTCGCCCTTGCATAACAAATATGGAGCATATACATGGCGTGGAATCAGCCCGGTAATAACGGACAAGACCGCGACCCGTGGGGAAGCAGCAATAATCAAGGCGGCAACTCTGGGGGAAATGGCAACAAAGGTGGTCGCGAGCAGGGGCCGCCGGATCTGGATGATATCTTCCGCAAACTGAGCAAAAAGCTTGGTGGCCTTGGCGGAGGAAAAGGTTCTGGCTCGGGTGGCAACTCCACTCAGAGTCCGCGCCCGCCTATGGGTGGCCGCGTAGTAAGCATTGTGGCCGCGGCGGTAGTCATCATCTGGGCAGCCAGCGGGTTCTACACCATTAAAGAAGCAGAGCGCGGCGTGGTAACCCGTTTCGGTAAGTTCAGCCATCTGGTTGAGCCGGGCCTGAACTGGAAACCGACCTTCATTGATAACGTGACCGCAGTGAACGTGGAGTCCGTCCGTGAACTGGCGGCGTCTGGCGTGATGTTGACCTCTGACGAAAACGTGGTGCGCGTTGAGATGAACGTCCAGTACCGCGTGACCGATCCTGAGCGTTATCTGTTTAGCGTGACCAGCGCGGATGACAGCCTGCGTCAGGCGACCGACAGCGCCCTGCGTGGCGTGATCGGTAAATACACCATGGACCGTATCCTGACTGAAGGTCGTACCGTTATTCGTAGCGATACCCAGCGCGAGCTGGAAGAGACCATCCGTCCGTACAACATGGGTATCACCCTTCTGGACGTCAACTTCCAGGCTGCACGTCCGCCGGAAGAGGTGAAAGCGGCGTTTGACGATGCGATTGCCGCGCGTGAAAACGAACAGCAGTACATCCGTGAAGCGGAAGCGTACACCAACGAAGTTCAGCCGCGTGCAAACGGTCAGGCGCAGCGTATTCTGGAAGAAGCGCGCGCGTATAAGACCCAGACCATCCTGGAAGCACAGGGTGAAGTGGCTCGCTTCGCGAAGATCCTGCCGGAATATAAAGCCGCGCCGGAAATTACCCGTGAGCGTCTCTATATCGAGACCATGGAAAAAGTGCTGAGCCATACGCGTAAAGTGCTGGTTAACGACAACAAAGGCGGAAACCTGATGGTCCTGCCGCTGGATCAGATGCTTAAAGGCGGTTCTGCACCGGCAGCAAAAGACAACAGCGGAGCCAACAACCTGCTGCGTCTGCCGCCAGCCTCGTCTGGTAGCTCCAGCGCGAACACAACGCCTTCTTCGAACGATGGTGACATTATGGACCAACGCCGTGCTAACGCGCAGCGTAACGACTACCAGCGTCAGGGGGAATAAGGATGCGTAAGTCAGTTATTGCGATCATCATCATCGCACTGGTCGTGCTCTACACCTCCATCTTTGTGGTGAAAGAGGGCGAACGTGGGATCAAGTTCCAGTTTAGCAGCGTCGTGCGTGACGGCGACAAGCGTCCGGTGATCTACGAGCCGGGTCTGCACTTCAAGGTGCCTTTCATTCAGTCAGTCAAAACGCTCGACGCACGTATCCAGACCATGGATAACCAGGCCGACCGTTTCGTGACTAAAGAGAAGAAAGACCTGATCGTTGATTCCTACATCAAATGGCGTATCAGCGACTTCAGCCGCTACTTCCTGGCAACCGGCGGTGGTGATGTTTCTCAGGCAGAAGTGCTGCTGAAACGTAAGTTCTCTGACCGTCTGCGTTCTGAAATTGGTCGTCTGGATGTAAAAGACATCGTGACCGACTCCCGTGGTCGTCTGACACTGGAAGTGCGTGATGCGTTGAACTCAGGTACAGCGGGTACCGAAGACGAAGTGGAAACACCGGCAGCGGATGACGCGATTGCCAAAGCGGCTGAACGCGTTCAGGCTGAAACCAACGGTAAAGTACCGGTGATCAACCCGAACAGTATGGCTGCACTGGGTATCGAAGTGGTTGACGTGCGTATCAAGCAGATCAACCTGCCAGCGGAGGTGTCCGAGGCGATCTACAACCGTATGCGCGCCGAGCGTGAAGCGGTAGCCCGTCGTCACCGTTCACAGGGTCAGGAAGAGGCCGAGAAACTGCGTGCCGCAGCGGACTACGAAGTGACCAAGACGCTGGCGGAATCTGAGCGTCAGGGCCGTATCCTGCGTGGTGAAGGCGATGCCGAAGCCGCGAAGCTGTTTGCCGATGCCTTCAGCCAGGATCCCGACTTCTACGCCTTTATCCGTAGCCTGCGTGCTTACGAGAATAGCTTCCAGAGCAACCAGGATGTGATGGTACTCAGCCCGGACAGCGATTTCTTCCGTTATATGAAGACGCCGACTAACGCAACGCGATAAACTCAGGCTCGTTTGAGTATTCAAACCACCGCTCTTCACGGAGCGGTGGTTTTCTTTTATAAGGATGAAAAATGAATTCAACGATCTGGCTCGCACTGGCTTTGGTTTTGGTGCTGGAAGGCCTCGGCCCGATGCTCTATCCACGCGCATGGCGACGGATGATCGCGACAATGAGCCAACTTCCGGACAATATTTTGCGTCGTTTTGGTGGTGGACTTGTGGTTGCCGGTATCGTTATCTACTACATGTTGAGGAAAACGATTGGCTGATCAAAAACTAACCGCAATCGGCATATTTTAGGGTCAAAAAGTGCTGTATATCTGAAAAAGCGATGGTAGAATCCATTTTTAAGCAAACGGTGATTTTGAAAAAAATGGGTAACAACGTCGTCGTACTGGGCACCCAATGGGGTGACGAAGGTAAAGGGAAGATTGTCGATCTTCTGACTGAACGGGCTAAATATGTTGTACGCTACCAGGGCGGTCACAACGCAGGCCATACTCTCGTAATCAACGGTGAAAAAACCGTCCTCCATCTTATTCCATCAGGCATTCTTCGCGAAAACGTCACCAGCATCATCGGTAACGGCGTTGTGCTGTCTCCAGCTGCGCTGATGAAAGAGATGAAAGGTCTGGAAGACCGTGGTATCCCTGTCCGTGAGCGTCTGCTGCTCTCCGAAGCCTGCCCGCTGATCCTGGACTATCATGTGGCGCTGGACGTGGCGCGTGAAAAAGCGCGTGGCGCGAAAGCGATCGGCACTACCGGTCGTGGCATCGGCCCGGCATACGAAGATAAAGTGGCTCGTCGCGGTCTGCGCGTGGGCGACCTCTTCGACAAAGCGACCTTCGCTGAAAAACTGAAAGAAGTGATGGAATATCACAACTTCCAGCTGGTGAATTTCTATAAAGCCGAAGCCGTTGACTACCAGAAAGTGCTGGATGACGTCATGGCGATTGCTGACATTCTCACCGGCATGGTTGTTGATGTGTCCGATCTGCTGGACCAGGCGCGCAAGCGTGGCGATTTCGTCATGTTTGAAGGTGCGCAGGGTACCCTGCTGGACATCGACCACGGTACCTATCCGTACGTAACGTCCTCTAACACCACCGCGGGTGGCGTGGCAACCGGCTCCGGCCTGGGCCCACGTTATGTGGATTACGTTCTGGGCATCATCAAAGCGTACTCCACTCGCGTGGGTGCGGGTCCATTCCCGACCGAGCTGTTTGATGAAACCGGCGAGTTCCTCTGCAAGCAGGGTAACGAGTTTGGCGCAACCACCGGTCGTCGTCGTCGTACCGGCTGGCTGGACGCCGTTGCCGTGCGTCGTGCTGTGCAGATCAACTCCCTGTCTGGCTTCTGCCTGACCAAGCTGGACGTACTGGACGGCCTGAAAGAAGTGAAAATCTGCGTGGGCTATCGTCTGCCAGATGGTCGCGAAGTGACTACCACTCCGCTGGCCGCTGACGACTGGGAAGGCCTTGAGCCAATCTACGAAACCATGCCGGGCTGGTCTGAGACCACCTTCGGTGTGAAAGAACGTAGTGGCCTGCCAAAAGCTGCGCTGGACTACATTAAGCGTATTGAAGAACTGACCGAAGTGCCGATCGATATTATTTCTACCGGCCCGGATCGTACTGAAACGATGATCCTGCGCGACCCGTTCGACGCATAATCTTCGTGACTGCTGGCCTGCGGGGAAACCCGTAGGCCGGATAAGCGCAGCGCCATCCGGCGACCGCTCCTGGATCTCCGCTTTTTCGCCCCGTCTGTCAAATAAATTAGCCGCTAACTATCTGGCTGGTTTATCATCATTAATGAATATCTCTGCGGTTTGACCGCGTTTTCCCTTTTTCCTGAGGTTGATGTGCAGTTAACAAGTTTCACCGATTACGGCTTACGCGCGCTGATTTACATGGCGTCGTTACCCGATGGGAAGATGACCAGCATCTCTGAAGTCACAGAGGTGTACGGTGTGTCCCGTAATCATATGGTCAAAATAATCAATCAACTTAGTCGTGCCGGATACGTTGCTGCCGTCCGCGGGAAGAATGGAGGGATCCGTCTCGGTAAACCGGCACAGAGTATCCGTATCGGCGATGTGGTACGTGAACTGGAGCCGCTATCTCTGGTGAACTGTAGCAGTGCGTTTTGCCACATTACGCCCGCTTGCCGCCTGAAACAGGCGCTTTCAAAGGCCGTGCAAAGTTTTCTCAAGGAACTGGATAACTACACGCTGGCCGATTTGGTTGAAGAGAATCAACCGCTTTATAAATTATTGCTGGTGGAATGAAGAAAATTTCCACCGGAGCTGACAACGGAGGAACCGACATGTCACAAGATCCTTTCCAGGAACGCGAAGCCGAAAAATACGCGAATCCTATCCCCAGCCGCGAGTTCATCATTGAACACTTAACAAAACGCGAAAAACCCGCCAATCGTGAAGAACTTGCCGTTGAATTAAACATTGAGGGTGAAGAGCAAATTGAAGCCCTTCGCCGCCGCCTGCGCGCCATGGAGCGCGACGGCCAGCTGGTCTTTACTCGTCGCCAGTGCTACGCGCTGCCAGAACGCCTCGACCTGCTGAAAGGCACCGTTATTGGTCATCGCGATGGCTTCGGCTTCCTGCGCGTGGAAGGCCGTAAAGACGACCTGTACCTCTCATCCGAACAGATGAAGATGTGTATTCACGGCGACCAGATCCTGGCGCAGCCGCTGGGTGCAGATCGTAAAGGCCGCCGCGAAGCGCGCGTGGTCCGCGTGCTGGTGCCGAAAACCAGCCAGATTGTAGGCCGTTACTTTACCGATGCGGGCGTAGGCTTTGTGGTGCCGGACGACAGCCGTCTGAGCTTCGACATTCTCATCCCGCCTGAAGAGGTGATGGGCGCACGCATGGGCTTTGTGGTAGTGGTTGAACTTACCCAGCGCCCGACCCGCCGTACCAAAGCGGTAGGTAAAATCGTCGAAGTGCTGGGCGATAACATGGGCACCGGCATGGCCGTTGATATGGCGCTGCGCACCCATGAAATTCCTTACGTCTGGCCGAAAGCGGTTGAAGACCAGATCGAAAACCTGCGTGAAGAAGTGCCGGAAGAGTCCAAAGCAGGCCGCGTGGATCTGCGCGATCTGCCGCTGGTCACCATTGATGGTGAAGACGCCCGTGACTTCGATGATGCCGTGTACTGTGAGAAAAAACGCGGTGGCGGCTGGCGTCTGTGGGTGGCTATCGCGGATGTGAGTTATTACGTACGTCCACACACGCCGCTGGATAACGAAGCGCGCAGCCGCGGTACGTCGGTCTACTTCCCGTCGCAGGTTGTACCGATGCTGCCAGAAGTGCTCTCTAACGGCCTGTGTTCCCTCAACCCGCAGGTGGACCGCCTGTGTATGGTCTGCGAAATGACCATCTCCAGCAAGGGACGTCTGACGGGCTATAAGTTCTACGAAGCGGTGATGAGTTCTCATGCGCGCCTGACCTATACCAAGGTCTGGCATATGTTGCAGGGCGATCAGGATCTTCGCGAACAGTACGCGCCGCTGGTCAAACACATCGAAGAGCTGCACAACCTCTACAAAACGCTGGATCAGGCGCGCGAAGAGCGCGGTGGGATCTCGTTTGAGAGTGAAGAGGCGAAATTCATCTTTAACGCTGAGCGTCGTATCGAGCGAATCGAGCAGACTCAGCGTAACGATGCGCACAAGCTGATTGAAGAGTGTATGATCCTGGCGAACATCTCGGCGGCACGTTTCGTTGAGAAAGCCAAAGAGCCTGCTCTGTTCCGTATTCACGATAAGCCAACCACGGAAGCCGTAACCTCGTTCCGTTCCGTGCTGGCCGAACTCGGCCTGGAACTGCCTGGCGGCAATAAGCCTGAGCCACGCGATTATGCCGAGCTGCTGGAATCCATCAGCGATCGTCCTGACGCGGAAATGCTGCAAACCATGCTGCTGCGTTCCATGAAGCAGGCGATTTACGATCCGGAAAACCGGGGCCACTTTGGTCTGGCGTTACAGTCGTATGCGCACTTTACCTCGCCGATTCGCCGTTATCCGGATCTGTCCCTGCACCGTGCGATCAAGTATCTGCTGGCGCACGAGCAAGGTCACAAAGGCAATACGACCGAAACCGGTGGGTATCACTACTCCATGGAAGAGATGCTGCAACTGGGCCAGCACTGTTCCATGACCGAGCGTCGTGCGGATGAAGCAACGCGCGACGTGGCGGACTGGCTGAAGTGTGACTTTATGCTGGATCAGGTGGGTAACGTCTTTAAAGGTGTGATTGCCAGCGTCACCGGCTTTGGCTTCTTCGTACGTCTGGATGAGCTGTTTATCGACGGTCTGGTGCACGTTTCCAGCCTTGATAACGATTACTACCGCTTCGACCAGGTCGGACAACGTCTGATCGGTGAATCCGGCGGTCAGACCTACCGTCTGGGCGATCGGGTGGAAGTGAAGGTTGAAGCCGTGAATATGGACGACCGTAAAATCGACTTCAGCCTCATCTCCAGCGAACGTGCTCCGCGTAACGTCGGGAAAACCGAGCGTGAGAAAGCGAAAAAAGGCGGCAACGGTAAAGCGGGCGGCAAGCGACGTCAGGCAGGTAAAAGAGTAAACTTTGAGCCAGACAGCGCCTTCCGTGGCGAGAAGCAGCAGAAGCCCAAGGCGGCGAAAAAAGACGCTCGTAAAGCGAAAAAACCGTCGACCAAGACCCAAAAAATAGCGGCCGCAACCAAAGCGAAGCGCGCGGCGAAGAAACAGCAGGCGGAGTAATTTCCCCTCACCCTGACCCTCTCCCCAACGGGGAGAGGGACAATATTTATTACGAGAACCATCAATGAGTGAAATGATTTACGGCATCCACGCGGTGCAGGCCCTGCTGGAGCGCGCGCCGGAGCGTTTTCAGGAAGTTTTTATTCTGAAAGGGCGTGAAGACAAACGTCTGATGCCGCTGATCCACGCGCTGGAAGCGCAGGGCGTCGTGATCCAGCTGGCGAACCGTCAGTATCTGGATGAGAAAAGCGAAGGTGCTGTACACCAGGGCATTATCGCGCGCGTGAAGCCGGGCCGTCAGTATCAAGAGAACGATCTGCCGGATCTGATCGCTGAGCTGGATAACCCGTTCTTCCTGATCCTCGATGGCGTAACCGACCCGCACAACCTGGGCGCGTGCCTGCGTAGCGCCGATGCAGCAGGCGTGCATGCGGTAATTGTGCCAAGAGATCGTTCCGCGCAGCTTAACGCTACCGCTAAAAAAGTGGCCTGCGGCGCGGCGGAAAACGTTCCGCTGATCCGTGTGACTAACCTGGCGCGCACCATGCGTCTGTTGCAGGAAGAAAATATCTGGATCGTCGGCACAGCCGGTGAAGCGGATCACACCCTTTATCAGAGCAAAATGACCGGCCGCATGGCGCTGGTGATGGGGGCAGAAGGTGAAGGCATGCGTCGCCTGACCCGCGAGCACTGCGATGAGCTGATCAGCATTCCGATGGCGGGCAGCGTGTCGTCCCTGAATGTTTCTGTTGCGACGGGTATCTGCCTGTTTGAAGCGGTGCGTCAGCGTAGCTAACGAGTAAACTATAAAAAAAAGCCACCCACTTCGGGTGGCTTTTTTTATGTCCTGGCTGGTAATATAACGGCCGAAGTGATTTCAGCTTTTATAAATATCTTTAAAACTAATACATGGATGAAATTATGAGATGGTCTCTCTCATCGCTTGCCGATGAATTGTCGCGCCGGCGCGATATTTATATTGATTTAAAAAATAACAATGATGTACTTATTATAAAAATGAATGAATATGGCGATTTGCCATTAAGTATTTTTATTACATCCCAGCAAATTATCATTGAAACCTATATTTGTCCTGTTAATGACATTAAGCGCCAGGCTGACTTCAATCTCTTCTTATTACGTAATCAAAAAATGCTTCCCTTATCGTCTGTTGGAATTTCGCAAATTCAACATGATGAATATTATGTCGCTTTTGGTGCCTTATCCATAAGTTCTTCTCTTGAGGATATTATTCTGGAAATCACAACCCTTGCGGAGAATGCGCTGGATTTGGCTGAGCTTACACAAGAATTTATAAATTAACAGGTAAGGGAAAGGTATGGGCATCTTGAAGAATCTTTTTACACTGGGTAAATCACTACTCAATCAGGCCGATGAAGCGATAGAAGAAGCGCAGGGCGTTCGGATGCTGGAGCAGCACATCCGGGATGCAAAAGCTGAGCTTGATAAAGCAGGCAAATCCCGGGTTGATCTGCTTGCCCGGGTAAAGCTCAGTAATGACAAGCTTTCCGAGTTGCGGGAGCGGAAGCAATATCTTGAGTCACGAGCGATAGAGGGAATGAGCAAGAATATTGATGCTGCGCTGTTAAACGAGGTTGCAGAGGAAATCGCCCGACTTGAGAATACCATTACTCGTGAAGCACAGGTTTTGGAGTCTCTTGAAACCTCAAGAAATAATATTGAAAAAGCCGTAGCTATTACTTCACAACGTATTAATCAGTTTGAACAGCAGCTGGAGGTTGTTAAAGCCACGGAAGCCATGCAGCGGGCGCAACAGGCCGTGACGACGTCAACGGTCGGAGCAACATCGAACGTAACGACGGCCGCAGAGTCTTTAAAAAGACTTCAGACGCGTCAGGCTGAACGTCAGGCCAGACTGGATGCGGCAGCGCAACTGGAAAAAGTGGCGGATGGACGTGAGCTTGAAGAGAAACTCGCGCAGGCAGGCGTGGGTACCACAGGTACAAGCTCCGCACAGGCGGTTCTTGAACGGTTAAAACTTACGCAGGCTCCGTAATGTTTCTCTCCTGGGTCGTGAATGTTTGCAGGCAACATTTATTCCGGCTTACCTGGACAGCGTTGCTGTGCTTGTTTGCCGGGCATTATTTGCTTTGCTTTATTGTCTTTCGTTGGCTGGGAGAGACGACCCTCATTGGCCGGATAAGTGATTTTGTTTATTACAGCTCAGTGGTTGGGGCGACGATTGGCTTTGGCGATTTGAGTCCTCAGAGCGAAGCAGGGAAGTTGTTCACAGCGCTCTGGCAAATCCCCATTGGCGTTGGCCTTTTCGGCGCGCTGATGGGCAAAATCATTGCATTGGTGCAGGAATTATTAGCTAAAGGAATAGCAGGAATGGGCGATTTTCATTCTCTACGTAATCATGTTTTGGTGATTGGCTGGCGTGGTCATCAGACAGAGAAAATGATCTCATTGCTGCTTTATGATGAGCAGCGGGTTTTTAGTCGCGTAGTGTTGTGTGAGCAGCAGGATATAGCGCATCCTTTATCCGATAATTTATATGTCGATTTTCTCAAAGTAAGTAACTACAGCGATCCGAAAGAGCAAAAACGGATGGGGTTAGTAAATTGTTCATGTGTAGTCATTTTTGCCAGCACCGATGAACAAACCTTTACGGCCACACTCTCGCTGGTAAATGATGCGCCAGCGCATTGCCATATCGTTGCTTATCTTGAGGATGAACGCTACGCAAGCTTACTGGAGACCCATTGCCCGACAATTGAGATTGTTCGCAATCTTTCAGCCGAACAGCTTTCCCGTTCGATCCAGGATCCTGGCTCTTCACAATCCGTAGCATCAATCATGAACCCGATGCTGGGTGATACAGGTTACGCGCTAATGGTACCCACATCGGTTTCCTGTATTCCTTATGGTGCGTTAATGCATTACATGAAACTGCAACATGATGCGACGGTGCTGGGGATTAGCCACTGTAAAAATGGTCGTGGTATGGAGCTTAACCCTGTGATCTCCACAGAGGTTAGAGGAGGAATGTGGTTGCATTTAATCGGCAATAGTCGCATTTCGTCGAATGAGGTGTGCTGGCAGAACATAGGGAAAAGTCATGCGGAACTTATTTTTTAATTTATTTAATAAAACACCTCAGCCAGTGAAGCGTGGCCCATTGGGATTACATCAACGTGCGGCGTTTACACTTGATACGCTGACATTTCGCCTGTCCGCCCGTTTTTTGACTCAACTACCAGCAGAGGAATATACCATTGCAGCTAGCAGCGTGATTGAAGCTGGCGCGGTTTGTCGTATTTATCGTTATTACACGTCTGGCGATGAGTTTTTGCAGATAAATACTACTGGTGGTATGGAAAGGGAAAATATTGATGATATTAAGCTTTTTATTTATCAGGATAGCTTTGGTATTACGTCGGAGAAACAATGGCAAAAAGAGATCGGTGCAGCTTTAATTGGCAGACCCAGTCTGCAATGGAATGAACGAGACTGGACAAGAATATTTAACGAGAATGAGGAGGGGAACGTTGAGCCGGTTTACCTGCTGGAACACGTTGAAAATAACCAGAACGAAAAATGGGATGTGCATAATTTCATGATGGCCTATCAGAGGGAGGCGACTGCCGATCTGTATGAGTACCTTTTGCTTACTGGCGAAGAGACATTTTGTGATAATAGCGAGCCAGAGTGGATCTTTTCGTATGCCGTAGGTGTGGATATTCCACTCACTTCGCTAAACATTGTTGGTTAACTTTCTGAGGGTGTAAACCATGCTGGGTTCATTATTTGCTTTTCTTTCTTACTTCTTAACCGGTCTGGCGATGACCGTCATATTCTTATTCATCTACTCAAGAATAACGTCACATGATGAATGGAAACTGATTAAAGAAAATAACCTGGCGGCGGCGGCAGCATTCAGTGGCACGCTATTGGGGTATGTGATTCCTCTGTCCAGCGCTGCCGTAAACTCGGTTAGCATGCCGGATTACCTGATATGGGGATGCGTTGCGTTAGTCGTACAGTTACTGGTGTATGGCTGCGTACGCATTTATATGCCAAACATCAGTGAAAAAATCGTTAACCGCCACTACGCCGCAGGTTTATTTATGGGGATGGCAGCACTGGCTGGCGGGATCTTAAATGCTGCCTGCATGACATGGTAATAAATGAACATGGCTAAAAAGAAAAAAACACGGAAGTCTAATCCGATTCGATCTGCATCAGGAAGCCAAAATGCAGCGTTCCGCTCTTCACCCTCAAAGCGCAAAAGCGGGAAGTATTTGACGCTGGCAATTATGGGCGGTGCAGCATTTATCGCCCTGAAGGGGTGCGATAGTTCGGCTGATGATAATGACGGTGATGGCGTGTTTTACGCATCGCCGCAAGCGTGCGTTGACGATGGCAATAGCGCTCAGGTTTGCAGCGATGCATGGAACAATGCGAAAGCTAAATTTGAAGCAGATATGCCGAAAAAAATGTCCAGGGAAGACTGTATACGTCAATTCGAGAACTGCTATTACGACAATATCGAAAATAGCTGGATACCGGTTCTGTCAGGATTCTTACTTAATAAAAAAGTCAGAGAAGACGCTGATGAAGGGTACAGGTATACAAGCGGAGGTTCATTTTACTCTTCCCGTCCTGTGTGGCGGAGTTCTTCATCCTATGTCTGGCACTCCGGTAAGCAGGCCAGTAGTCAAATGGGCTATACAACAAAACGCGTATCAACCATTTCTCGTGGTGGATATGGGCGCTCATCCAGTGCGCGTGGAAGCTGGGGGGGATAATTATGTTACGTCATGACGTCCCTGTTCGTCCGGGGCTGGACAAAATTGCCCACGACCATGGTTTTCATTTTCATATCATCGACGATGAAATTTACTGGGATGAAAGCCGAGCCTATCGTTTTACGTTACAGCAAATTGAAGAACGAATAGAAAAACCCACGGCTGAACTCCATCAAATGTGTCTGGATGTGGTGGATCGTGCGGTAAAAAGTGAAGAACTGATGAGGCAGCTGGCCATCCCGCCGCTTTACTGGGATGCCATTGCGGAAAGCTGGGACAGCCAGGATCCTTCACTGTATGGCCGTATGGACTTTGTCTGGACTGAAGAAGGTCGCGTCAAACTGCTGGAATACAATGCCGACACGCCGACGTCCTTGTATGAGTCAGCCTACTTTCAGTGGCAATGGATGGAAGACGCTCGTCGCTCCGGGATCATTCCGCGAGACGCCGATCAGTTTAATTCCATTCAGGATAAGCTTGTTGCTCGCTTTGAAGAATTAGCCACCGATATTCCACTTTACTTCTGCTGCTGCAAAGAGAGTGAGGAGGATCGCGGCACGCTTCTTTATCTGGAAGATTGTGCCGTCCAGGCCGGGGTGAACACCCGCTTTATCTATATGGATGATATTGGCCTGGGCACCGGCGGATTTTTAACGGACATTGACGATAACGTGATCCGCCGTGCGTTTAAGCTCTACCCTCTGGAGTGGATGATGCGTGATGAAAATGGTCCACTTCTCTGCGCGAGAAGAGAGCAGTGGTTAGAGCCGCTCTGGAAAAGCATCATTAGTAATAAGGGTATTTTGCCCCTCTTGTGGCGCTTTTTTACGGGCCATCCCTACCTTCTTCCTGCGTGGTTTGAGAATGAGTTAACGTCGATTCCAAAAGGCGTTCCGATAGTTCGTAAGCCCTTGTTTTCGCGGGAAGGGGGAAATGTGACTATTTTCGACGCGCAGCGCAATATCATTGAGAGTGAAGCAGGGGATTATGCAAACGAACCTATGATTTATCAGGGTTTCCAGGCGTTACCGCGTTTTGGCAACAGCTATACCTTGATAGGAAGTTGGGTGATCGATGATGAACCTGCGGGAATCGGTATTCGTGAAGACGGATCGTTGATCACGAAAGATACTTCGCGTTTTATCCCGCACTATATAGCGGGTTAATTTGAGCTGGGGTGAAAACCCCAGCTCTGAGGTTCACTCCTCCAGAGACCGTAAATGGTCATCCTTCCTCAACGTCATCAGCGCGAAAATACTCACCACCGCCGTTGCCATCACGTAGTACGCCGGAATATCCAGATTGCCCGTCTCTTTAATCAGCCCGGTAATGATCAGCCCCGCACAGCCCGAGAAGATCGCATTCGACAGAGAATAGGCCAGCCCCAGCCCGGTATAACGCACGCGCGTCGGGAACATCTCAGACAGCATTGCCGGCCCCGGCCCTGCCAGCATCCCAACCAAACCCCCCGCAATCAACACCACAATCGCTTTGACAGCCAACGTGCTGGACTCCGCCTGCAAAATTTTCAGCAGCGGCAGGGCGAGGATCAGCAGGAGCACGGTGGCGATAATCATCACCGTCCGCCGCCCGATCCTGTCGCTCAGTATGCCCGACGGAATGATCGTGAGCGCAAACCCAATGTTAGAAATCACCGCAATCAGCAGCGCCTGGTTAAAACCGGTGTGCAGCGCAGATTGCAGATAGGTCGGCATAATCACCAGATAGGTATAACCCGCCGCAGACCAGACCATCACGCGACCAATGCCCATCAGAATGGTTTTGAACGTGGCGGCGGTGCTGGCCTGAGTAACAACCGGTTTTTCCCGTTGCTGCACAAAGCTCGGTGTCTCTTCCATGCTTACCCGCAGCCATAGCGCGACCGCACCCATCGGCAACGCCAGGAAGAACGGAATGCGCCAGCCCCAGTCGTGCAAGGCTTCAGGGGAGAGAAGGGCAGAGAGCAACGCGACAATGCCTGCGCCTGCTAACAGCCCTAGCGCCACGGTGAAGGACTGCCATGCCCCGTAAAGACCGCGCTTGCCGCGCGGGGCGAACTCCGTCATCAACGAGACCGCGCCGCCATACTCACCGCCCGCAAACAGTCCTTGCAGAATACGCAGGAGTGTAACGATCAGCGGCGCGGCAATCCCGATACTGGCGTAGACCGGCACAATACCGATGGCAGCGGTGGCGAGCGTCATCAATACCAGCACAATAATCAGCGTCGGTTTACGGCCAATCCTGTCGCCAATGCGGCCAAAGACCACCGCACCCAGCGGGCGGAAGAAGAAAGCGATGGCGAATGAGGCCCAGGTGAGGATCAGGCTGGTGAGCTCCGCTTCCCCCTCAAGCTGGAAGAAGTTTCTGGCAATCACCGTTGCCAGAAAACCATAGACCGCAAATTCATACCACTCGATGAAATTACCGATGGAGCCTGCAATTAATGCACGCTTGTGCGCATCCTGTTGCATAACGATTCTCACAAAAACGGGGTAAGAATAAATTATTCAGCATTAGTTAAGTAAGGAAATAGTTTATTCTTATGTTCTGTGAGCTATTTCACGAATGATATCAACACGATCGTCATCGTGTGACCCCCCTCCCATGCAGCGTTCATGCCCTCTGTCCATACTTACCTTTATTGCCAATGAAAGGAGGGAGACAGCATGCACTGGCAGACACATACCGTTTTTAATCAACCCGCACCGCTATCGAACAGCAACCTTTTTCTCTCTGATTGCGCCCTGCGCGATGCGGTAGCGCGCGAAGGGGCTGAGTGGGATGTGGATCTTCTTGCCAGCATCGGCCAGCAGTTGGGTACGGCAGAGTCGCTGGAGCTGGGCAGACTGGCGAACGTTAATCCGCCGGAGCTGCTGCGTTATGACGCCACGGGAGCGAGGCTGGATGACGTCCGCTTTCATCCGGCATGGCATCTTCTGATGCAGGGGCTTTGCGCCAACCGGGTGCACAACCTGGCGTGGGAGGAGGAGGTGCGGAAAGGATCGTTCGTCGCCAGGGCCGCGCGTTTCGTACTTCATGCTCAGGTGGAGGCGGGAACGCTTTGCCCGGTGACCATGACCTTTGCGGCCACGCCGCTGTTGCAACGGTCGCTGCCCAAACCGTTTCATGAGTGGTTAACGCCGCTGATGAGCGATCGCTACGACCCCCATCTCGCGCCGGGGGCGCAAAAGCGCGGCCTGCTGATCGGCATGGGGATGACGGAAAAGCAGGGCGGTTCGGACGTACTCAGTAATACTACCAAAGCAGAGAAATGCAGCGATGGCAGTTACCGGCTGGTGGGGCACAAATGGTTTTTCTCCGTGCCGCAGAGCGATGCGCATCTGGTGCTGGCGCAGGTGAAGGGCGGGTTGTCCTGCTTTTTTGTCCCGCGTTTCTTACCCGACGGGCAACGTAATGCCGTGCGCCTTGAGCGTCTGAAGGACAAGCTCGGCAACCGCTCAAATGCCAGCAGTGAGGCTGAATTTCTTGATGCTTCCGGCTGGCTGCTGGGCGAAGAGGGGGAAGGCGTCCGGCAAATTCTGAAGATGGGCGGGCTGACGCGCTTTGACTGCGCGCTGGGCAGTCACGGACTGATGCGCCGTGCGCTCTCTGTGGCGCTTTATCATGCCCATCAGCGGCAGACCTTCGGCAAAAATCTGATCGACCAGCCGTTAATGCGCGACGTGCTAAGCCGTATGGCGCTGGTGCTGGAGGGACACACGGCACTGCTGTTCCGACTCGCCCGGGCGTGGGACAACCGCAACGACCCGCAGGAAGCCGCATGGGCGCGGCTTTTCACTCCGGCGGCAAAATACAGCGTCTGCAAAGCGGGTATACCGTTTGTGGCAGAGGCAATGGAGGTGCTGGGCGGTGCAGGCTATTGCGAAGAGAGTGAGCTTCCGCGGTTGTACCGTGAAATGCCCGTCAACAGCATCTGGGAAGGCTCTGGCAATATTATGTGCCTGGATGTACTGCGCGTGCTGGCGAAGCAGCCGGGCATTCTCGACCTGCTCGCCGATGATTTCGCGCAGGTCAAAGGTCAGGACAGGCACTTCGATCGCAGCTGGCGTCAGCTACAGCAGAAGCTGCGGAAACCGCAGGAAGCGCAGGGCAGGGAGATCGCGCAGCAGCTCTTTTTACTCGGGGCCGGAAGTCAAATGCTGCGGCACGCATCGCCGCCCGTGGCGCAGGCGTGGTGCCGCATGATGCTGGATACCCGGGGCGGCACGCTGATGAGCGAGCAGGTGCAAAACGACCTGCTGCTGCGCGCCACGGGCCGGGTCGGTTAAGCCTTCAGCTGGAACAGGCTCACCAGCCGGGTGAGATGTGAACCCTTCTCGCGCAGCGTCTGTGCCGTCTGCTCGCTGCGTGAGATGCGATCGGCATTGATGTGCGATGCCTCACCGATGTGCGTCATCGCCAGATTCACCTGGCCAATTCCCGCCGACTGCTCGCGGGAGGCGTGGTTGATCTCGGTGACAAGCTGGCTGATGTTATCGATATGAACAATGATGGCATCCATTGCCAGACGCGTCTGCTCAGACAACGCATGGCCTTCGCTCACCTTGTTCAGCGTGTCGCCAATCAGCTGTTCAATCTCTTTTACCGCGTTGGCGCTGCGTGCGGCCAGGGCGCGTACCTCTTGTGCCACCACTGCGAAACCTTTCCCGTGCTCGCCCGCCCGCGCCGCTTCAACCGCCGCATTGAGCGCCAGGATATTGGTCTGGAAAGCGATGGACTCAATCACGCGGGTGATGTCTTCAATGCGTTTCGATGCATCGCGAATATCATCCATGGTGGAGACTGCGTGGGTCACCGTCTCTCCACCCTGATGCACCGCGCGCGAGGTTTCACCCACCAGCTGCTGCGTTTGCTCCATGTTGGCGGCATTTTGCTGCACGGTGGCGGCTAATTGCTCCATGCTGGCGGAGGTCTCCTCAACGCTGCTGGCCTGCTTGTTGATCTGTTCAGAGATCTCGCCGGTGTCTGAAGCCAGCGCGTTAGTCCCCAGATGGATCTCGCTTGCGGCCTCGCGGACCTGCAACACAATTTTTTGCAGGCCTTCCCCGATCCCGTTGATGGCGTCAATCAGCTGGCCGACTTCATCCTGGCGGGTAACCGGCAGGCTGGCGCGCAGATCGCCTGCGGCATACTGCCGGGCAAGCGCGATCACCTCGCGCAGTGGGCGGGTTAGCATCCGGCGAATGAGGATAACGAACAGGCCCGCGAAGAGAGCGGATAGCACCACGCCCGCCATCAGGAAGCGATCGCGCAGTGTGGTGACGCTTGAAAGCAGTACGGCTTTATCCACTTCACCCACGATGGTCCAGTTCCAGCCCGGTAGCGGCGTGTAGGCAACTTTGAGCGTACGGCCATCCGCGCTCACGCGTTCCAGCGTGCCGGCTTTATCACTCAGAAGCTGCTGCTGTGTCGCCGTGTCCCAGTTAGGCAGTTTGCCCTCTTCGCTGGCATGGAACAGATACTGTCCGCGCGTTTTGCCGCTGCTGCGATCCAGTACAAAGAAGTGACCGCTCTCGCCCAGACGACGGTTAAGGATTTTCTCGCGCATGACGTTCCACGAATGGGTGATGTCCACGCCGACAAAGATAATCCCGATAACCTGGCCTTCCGCATTCTTAACAGGCTGGTACTGCGTGATATAGCGCTTGCCGAACAGCAGCGCGAGGCCACGATAGACCTCCCCTTTAGTGACGGCGGCAAATGCCGGGCTGGTGGTATCAAGAACAGTTCCGATGGCGCGGTCGCCATTCTCTTTGCGCAGCGACGTCGCCACGCGGACAAAATCGTTACCGCTGCGGACAAACAGCGTCGAGATGGCTCCCGTTCGGCTCAGGAAGTCATCAGAAAGCGTATTGTTTTCATGCAGCTCCGTTTCGCCGCCTTTCAGCAAAGGAACGGTAAGCCCGTTTATGGTCCGGCTCTGGCTGCTGTCGCTGTTCAATGGCTGTGGCAAAAAGGTGGTGAACAGACGGGTATAGCTTTCAACCTCTTCGCTCAGGCTGGTGTTGAACATCTCTACCATATCCACCATGCCGGTGGACTGGTTATGCAGGTCTTCAACCGCAAGATCTTCAAGCTGCTGGCTGGCGTTGTGGCTCAACAGGAAAGTGAACAGCAAAAAAAGCGTAGCGACACTTACACCTGTTAGCATCGAAAGCTTCGTGCCCAGTCCTGCCCGGCGGAAAAAGGTGATCATAAATTGCTCATTATTGAAAAGTGATGGCTGTTCAACGGCAGAGCGGAGAGAACGTTTATCTGTTTAATGTAACTGAATGTTACGCGTTTGTTTTTATTGAGTTTCGGGAGAGATAAAAAATTTGCAAAAGTGAAAAGCCACTAAAATTAAGTGGCTTTTATCGGAGGGGATTATGCATAAAGAATGGCCTGCACGCGCCAGTGATTAACATGGTGATCTTCCTGCATCTGGACGATGCGATACCAGGATGCGCCCTGTTCATCGGCCTTCAGGGCGACGACACGTTCAACGTCTAGCGGACTCCCCGTGATATTATTGACGGAGATCTGACCAATCTCATTCAGGCCCGTGACGCAATCCGCGCTGGCAAATTCAGCCGACTGCGCCGTGGTGCTCAGCAGGCCCGCTGAAAGCAATAGCGTCGTTAAAGCAAGGGTTCGTTTCATCGTCAGCTCCTTTTCACGTGTCTCCGGTATCCGCCGGGCAATCCTTCGCGAATAAACTCATTTCCATTGTTGCTGGCATGGAGTTTATTGTGGACAGGAAAATGTCTACGGACGCAAAGCAGTGTAAAGGTCGTTCAAATGATGATGCTCACTTACGGTACAAAATGCCTTGTGCATACCACTGTCCCGTAATAATAGTTTCATCAATCATCGTGATGACGTAATAATCTGCTTTTGCGGCAACGGCCTGTGCTTCAATTGCGTCTTCTGCATCATCCGGTGAACCGCGAACCATCGCGGATACGGTTCCCAGGCGTTGTAATCCTTCCGTCTGATTACGACGAATCTCCTGAGGATGATCGGTAACCGGCGGTGCCGGTTCTGGCGTACCCTGCAATACGGAACATCCGCTGAGCAGTGAGACCAGCAATAAAGCGGTAAGCCTGCGCATAAACCTGTCTCTTTTCCTGATAGCCATAGTGTAGTGGTCTGCGAATTTAGTTTTGGGGGAATGTTCCCGAAGTGTTATCTGGGACGTAGATTTCGAATGAAAATATCGTGAAACCGTAATCCAGCTCTCAACATTATGAATCATTCATCAGCACAGGATCGACAATGATTGAAATTGAAACTCGCCTGCTTAGTGAGCATGAAATCATCCATGCTTTTCCGGCTGGTAAAGGTGAACAGCCGCTGCCGACGGTAGTTTTCTATCATGGTTTTCTCTCCTCTAAGCTGGTCTACAGCTATTTTGCCGTCGCGCTGGCGCAGGCCGGTTTCCGGGTGGTCATGCCTGATGCGCCGAATCATGGGGCACGCTTTACGGGCGATGAACAGGCGCGGCTGGGGCTGTTCTGGCAAACGCTGCACGGCAATCTGACCGAGTTCTCCGGGCTGCGTGACGCGCTTTTACAGGCCGGGCTGGTGGAGGAGAAACGGCTGGCGGTCGCAGGCGCATCAATGGGCGGAATGACGGCGCTGGGGATCATGGCCAGGCATCCGGAGGTGACGTCCGTGGCTTGCCTGATGGGATCGGGCTACTTTATGTCACTGGCAAAGACGCTATTCCCGCCGCAGGCACCTCAGGAGATTGAGGCCCTGTTGTCTGAATGGGACGTCAGCCATGCGCTTTCACAGCTGGCCGATCGTCCCCTGCTGCTGTGGCATGGGGATGCCGACGATGTCGTACCGCCCGGTGAAACGTTCCGTCTGCAACAGGCGCTACAGCGTGAAGGGCTGGACAGCAATCTGACCTGCCTGTGGGGTGCCGGTGTCCGGCACCGTATTACTCCGGCTGCGCTGGAAGCCACCGTGGAGTTTTTCCGTCAGCACCTTTAAACGCGCAGCACCGTGACACCCTGATCCTCGAGCTTGCTGAGGATCTCGGGGTTGGCGTTTTTGCCGGTGATCACCATGCTGATTTGCTCGGCGCGGCTGAAAAGCATGCCGGCGCGTTCACCGACCTTGCTGCTGTCGACCAGCACCACCAGTTTACCCACCACGTTGAGCATGTTCTGCTCTGCCATTGCGGTGAGCATATCGGTTTTATACAGGCCATCCGCCGTCAGGCCTTTGCCGCTGGTAAACATCCAGTGCCCGGCGTAGAGGCTGTTTTCACTGTCCTGCGGGCTCAGGGTTATGGACTGGCTCTTGTTATACTGGCCGCCCATGATCACCACGCTTTCATGTTCCTGGTCAATGAGATAGTTGGCCAGCGGCAGATAGTTGGTAATGATTTGCACCGGCTTGCCGCACATCTCTCGGCCCAGTAAAAACGCTGTCGAGCCGCAGTTAATCACCACGCTTTCCCCGGGATTCACCAGCTGTGATGCCGCTCTGGCAATCCGCACCTTTTCATCGTGATTCTGCGCCTGGTGAATATTCATCGGCGTCCAGCGTGGACGCTGCTGGCTGATGGCCTCTGCGCCGTTGCGGACTTTTTTCAGCTTGCCGCTTTCATCCAGCTTGTTAATGTCCCGCCGCGCGGTAGCAGGGGAGATCCCTAAACGTTCGATCACTTTCTCGACGGTGATAAACCCTGTTTGCGCCAGGAGTTCCAGTAAAATTTGATGCCGTTGCGCTTCCGTCATGAGCTATTCCGAAAAGAATTGATTTGAAAAGATGATATTTGAAATAGCATGAAATTACTAAATTAAATATGACATCGCCAGACACAGTGTCTGGCGATTGGGCTGCACAATCAGAGGAAGGACTTGAACGGCAGGT
Source organism: Enterobacter cloacae complex sp. P29RS (assembly GCF_014893445.1). NCBI lineage: Bacteria > Pseudomonadati > Pseudomonadota > Gammaproteobacteria > Enterobacterales > Enterobacteriaceae > Enterobacter > Enterobacter cloacae complex sp. P29RS. Next base: position 74,512 of record NZ_JADBPZ010000003.1, read on the forward strand.
CTGGCTCAATGGTGAAGCAATCATCAAAACCACGCGGGTAGTGGTACTCGAGATTGTCTTTATCCAGCGGCCAGGTGAACTTGCCGCCAACCTGCCAGATGAACGGCTTGAAACCATACTTGAGTCGGTCTTTTTTCATCTCCCACAGGACGCGGATCTCTTGCGGATCGGCCTGGAAGTTTGACCAGATATCGTGGTGGAAGGGGATCACCACTTTGGTGTTCAGCGCTTCGGCCATGCGCAGCATGTCCGCGCTGGTCATTTTGTCGGTAATCCCGCGCGGGTTTTCACCGTAAGAGCCAAGCGCCACGTCAATCTGGTGCTCGTTACCGTGCTTCGCGTAGTAGTTGGAGTAGTGAGAGTCACCGCTGTGATACAGGGAACCGCCAGGCGTTTTGAACAGGTAGTTCACTGCGCGCTCGTCCATCCCGTCTGGCAGTACGCCTGCGGCTTTCTGGTCGGCAGGCAGGGTGATCAGCGCGGTGCGATCAAAGGCATCCAGCGCGTGAATTTCAACGTCTTTGATTTTCACCACGTCGCCCGGCTTCATCACAATGCAGCGCTCTTTTGGCACGCCCCAGCCAATCCACAAATCCACGCAGGTCTGCGGCCCGATAAAGGGTACGTCGTCCGCGCAGTTTTGCATTACCGCTGCCGCCACGTTCACGTCGATATGATCGTTGTGATCGTGGGTAGAGAGAACGGCGTCGATCTGGCGAATGGCGAAAGGATCAAGCACAAAAGGCGTGGTGCGCAGGTTCGGCTGGAGCTTTTCAACGCCGGCCATACGCTGCATCTGGTGGCCTTTTTTCATCAGTGGATTGCCGTGGCTCTGTTTGCCGGTGCCGCACCAGAAATCGACACAAATGTTGGCGCCGCCTTCTGATTTCAGCCAGATCCCGGTGCATCCAAGCCACCACATCGCAAATGTGCCAGGAGCAACCTGTTCCTGCTCGATCTCTTCGTTCAGCCAGCTACCCCACTCCGGAAAGGTACTCAAAATCCATGATTCACGGGTGATGGTTTTCACTTTACTCATCGTTTGACTCCTGGTATTAATCAAAAGTAATCATACTGTGACTTGTTGTGATTAATGCTGGCACTGTTTGAATCGATTTGCAATGGCTGATTTGCGGAAAATTCCCCTCGCCACATCACAGAAAATACACCTCGTCGTTGTTAAGATAACCGCTACATATAATTAATATATTGAAAATTAAGAATTTATTTATCTTTCTGGATCGGTAGTGAAAATCATTACTAACTCCATGGAAATAAATTGCGTGATCCGTCACAAATAATCAAATGCAATCTTGTGGTGATTATTTGTGATTAATAGAGTGATGACACCAACCACACAGGGATTGCCCCTCGTGTTCTCATTTTCTGGAGAGAGTTATGGAGATCCTCTACAACGTCTTTACCGTTTTCTTTAATCAGGTAATGACCAACGCCCCGCTGTTGCTGGGTATCGTGACGTGCCTGGGGTACATCCTGCTGCGCAAAAGCGTCAGCGTGATTATCAAAGGCACCATCAAAACCATCATTGGTTTTATGCTGTTGCAGGCGGGGTCTGGCATTCTGACCAGCACGTTTAAGCCGGTCGTTGCCAAAATGTCTGAGGTATATGGCATTAACGGCGCCATCTCTGACACTTACGCGTCCATGATGGCCACCATCGATCGCATGGGGGATGCGTACAGCTGGGTTGGGTATGCGGTACTGCTCGCGCTGGCGCTGAACATCATTTACGTGCTCCTGCGCCGCATCACCGGTATTCGCACCATCATGCTCACCGGGCACATCATGTTCCAGCAGGCGGGGCTGATTGCCGTTTCTCTCTATATCTTCGGCTACCCAATGTGGACCACGGTCATCTGCACGGCAGTGCTGGTCTCGCTTTACTGGGGCATCACCTCCAACATGATGTATAAGCCAACGCAGGACGTTACTGACGGCTGCGGCTTCTCCATCGGTCACCAACAGCAGTTCGCCTCCTGGATTGCGTACAAAGTTGCACCGTACCTGGGTAAAAAAGAGGAGAGTGTTGAAGACCTCAAATTGCCTGGCTGGTTGAATATCTTCCACGACAACATCGTCTCCACGGCGATTGTGATGACCCTTTTCTTCGGTGCCATCCTGCTTTCCTTTGGCATTGACGTGGTGCAGGCGATGGCGGGTAAAACCCACTGGACGGTCTATATCCTGCAAACCGGTTTCTCCTTTGCCGTGGCCATTTTCATCATCACTCAGGGCGTGCGTATGTTCGTCGCCGAGCTGTCGGAAGCGTTCAACGGTATCTCTCAGCGCCTGATCCCTGGCGCGGTGCTGGCGATTGACTGTGCGGCTATCTATAGCTTTGCGCCAAACGCCGTCGTCTGGGGCTTTATGTGGGGCACCATCGGCCAGCTGATTGCGGTCGGCATCCTGGTGGGCTGTGGCTCCTCAATCCTGATTATTCCTGGCTTTATCCCGATGTTCTTCTCCAACGCCACTATCGGCGTGTTTGCTAACCACTTCGGCGGATGGCGCGCCGCGCTCAAGATCTGCCTGGTGATGGGCCTGGTTGAAATCTTCGGGTGCGTGTGGGCGGTCAAGCTCACCGGCATGAGCGCCTGGATGGGCATGGCGGACTGGTCAATTCTGGCGCCGCCGATGATGCAGGGCTTTGCGTCCGTCGGGCTGGTCTTTATGGCCGTCATCATCCTGATTGCACTGACTTATATGTTCTTCGCTGGCCGTTCGCTGCGAGCTGAAGAAGATGCGGAAAAACAAACAGCAGAAGTTTCTGCTCACTAAGGAGTTTCGATTATGACCGTACGTATCCTGGCTGTGTGTGGCAATGGGCAAGGAAGCTCCATGATCATGAAAATGAAAGTGGACCAGTTTTTAACCCAGTCAAACATTGACCACACGGTGAACAGCTGCGCAGTGGGTGAATACAAAAGTGAACTGAACGGCGCGGACATCATCATCGCTTCAACGCACATTGCCGGCGAGATTAGCGTGTCGGGCAACAAATACGTGGTAGGCGTGCGCAACATGCTGTCGCCTGCGGATTTTGGGCCAAAACTGCTGGAAGTGATCAAAGAGCACTTCCCACAAGACGTGAAGTAAGGATGCCACATGAAACTACGTGATTCGCTGGCTGAGAATAACTCCATCCTTTTACAGGCCGAAGCCAGTACCTGGCAGGAAGCGGTGAAGCTGAGCGTGGACCTGCTGGTTAAGGCGGACGTTGTCGAGCCGCGTTATTACCAGGCCATCCTGGATGGCGTGGCGCAGCACGGCCCCTATTTTGTGATTGCCCCGGGGCTGGCAATGCCGCATGGCCGCCCGGAAGAGGGTGTCAAGAAAACCGGTTTTGCGCTGGTGACGCTGAAAACCCCGTTGGTGTTCAACCACGAAGATAACGACCCGGTCGACATTCTGATCACCATGGCAGCTGTCGATGCCAACACCCACCAGGAGGTGGGCATCATGCAGATCGTTAACCTGTTTGATGACGAAGCTAATTTTGACCGTTTACGTGCCTGCCGTACCGCGCAGGACGTGCTGGATTTAATTGATAACGCCACTGCGGCGGCCGTTTAAGAGGAATTGAAAATGTCATTACCAATGTTGCAGGTCGCGCTGGATAACCAGACGCTGTCTCACGCTTACGAAACCACCCGTCTGATTGCGGAAGAGGTGGACATCATCGAAGTCGGCACCATTCTGTGCGTGGGCGAAGGCGTTCGTGCGGTTCGTGACCTGAAGGCGCTCTATCCGCATAAAATCGTGCTGGCGGATGCCAAAATTGCCGATGCGGGCAAAATTCTCTCTCGCATGTGCTTTGAAGCCAACGCCGACTGGGTCACCGTGATCTGCTGTGCAGATATCAACACTGCGAAAGGCGCGCTGGACGTGGCGAAAGAGTTCAACGGCGACGTGCAGATTGAACTGACCGGCTTCTGGACCTGGGAGCAGGCACAGGAGTGGCGCGAAGCGGGTATCCAGCAGGTGGTTTATCACCGCAGCCGTGATGCGCAGGCCGCAGGTGTGGCGTGGGGCGAAGCCGATATCAACGCGATCAAACGCCTGGCCGATATGGGCTTCAAAGTGACCGTGACCGGTGGTCTGGCGCTGGAAGATCTGCCGCTGTTCAAGGGTATTCCAATCCACGTCTTTATTGCCGGTCGTAGCATTCGCGATGCGGAATCTCCGGTGGAAGCTGCGCGTCAGTTTAAACGCTCAATCGCTCAGCTTTGGGGTTAAGGAGCGGGTATGTTGTCAAAACAGGTCCCGCTTGGCATCTATGAAAAGGCACTCCCTGCGGGGGAGTGCTGGCTGGAGCGGTTACAGCTGGCGAAGCAGCTGGGTTTCGATTTTGTCGAAATGTCGGTGGATGAGACGGACGAGCGTCTTTCTCGCCTGGACTGGCGCCGCGACCAGCGTCTGGCGCTGGTGAGCGCCATTGCCGAAACCGGCGTGCGCGTGCCGTCCATGTGCCTGAGCGCTCACCGTCGTTTTCCGCTTGGCAGCGAAGATGATGCCGTACGCGCCGAAGGGCTGGAGATCATGCGTAAAGCCATTCGCTTTGCACAGGATGTTGGCATCCGCGTGATCCAACTGGCGGGTTACGATGTTTACTATCAGGAAGCCAACGATGAGACGCGCCGTCGTTTCCGTGACGGCCTGAAAGAGAGCGTTGAGATGGCAAGCCGTGCGCAGGTGACGCTGGCGATGGAGATCATGGATTATCCATTGATGAACTCCATTAGCAAGGCGCTGGGCTACGCGCACTATCTGAACAATCCGTGGTTCCAGCTTTATCCGGATATCGGCAACCTGTCGGCATGGGATAACGACGTACAGATGGAGCTTCAGGCGGGCATCGGGCATATCGTGGCGGTGCACGTAAAAGATACCCGTCCCGGCGTGTTTAAAAACGTACCGTTCGGCACCGGGGTGGTGGATTTCGAACGGTGCTTCCAGACGCTCAAACAGACAGGTTATTGCGGACCTTACCTGATTGAGATGTGGAGCGAAACCGCGGACGACCCGGCGGCAGAAGTGGCGAAAGCCCGGGACTGGGTGCGCGAGCGCATGGCGCGGGCAGGCTTACTGGAGGCGGAACATGCTTAAGCTGAAACAGCAGGTCTTTGAGGCCAATATGGATCTCCCGCGCTATGGACTGGTGACGTTTACCTGGGGCAACGTAAGCGCCATCGATCGCGATCGGGGGCTGGTGGTGATTAAGCCGAGCGGCGTGGCCTATGAAGCCATGAAAGTGGACGATATGGTGGTGGTTGACCTGGAAGGACACGTTGTTGAAGGCAAATGGCGTCCTTCTTCAGATACGGCAACCCATCTGGCGCTGTACCAGCGTTACCCGTCCCTGGGTGGTGTTGTGCATACCCATTCCACGCACGCCACCGCCTGGGCACAGGCCGGGCTGGCGATCCCTGCTTTGGGTACGACGCACGCGGACTACTTCTTCGGCGATATTCCCTGCACGCGGGCGTTAACGCAGGCTGAGGTCGAAGGCGAGTACGAACTTAACACCGGCAGGGTCATTATCGAAACGCTGGGTGAGACGGAACCACTGCATACGCCGGGTATTGTGGTGTACCAGCATGGTCCATTCTCCTGGGGTAAAGATGCGCATGACGCCGTGCATAACGCGGTGGTGATGGAAGAGGTGGCTCGAATGGCGTGGATTGCGCGCGGCATTAACCCACAGCTTCAGGGCATTGATGATTATCTGATGAACAAGCATTTCATGCGTAAGCACGGCCCGAATGCTTATTACGGGCAGAAGTGAATAAGTGCTCTGGAATACCGAAACAGTTGTAACCGGTGGTATTCCGGAGCCATTCATAAAAAAAGCCCCCGGCAGGGGGCAATCATATATAGCTATGATTTTCGTTGGCTTTCCTGGTGCTGGCGATAAAGCGTTACTGGTAAATATCTGCACTGGCGCGCATATTGCCGTTGCTGCCGGGCTCACGTGTCAGTATGACGTGATAGTATTTTGCGCCCTGCGCATCGGTTTCTTCATTAAGCGCCTGATCTGCTTCACTTTCAGTGGCGAAGTTATGATTGATGTAAATAACGCCTAAGCTCTGCACATCATCCATGTTTCTGGCCTGTCGGCTGTCTATCTTGATGGCTGCCATCGCGTTTGCACTGAGCAAAAGCGCAGCCAAAATGGCGAATGCGATTCTTTTCATGATATGCGCTCCACGACTGCGTGCTGTGATATGGGGTAATGCTCTCCTTCTCTGCTTAAGGCTTCTGATTAAAGTGTAATCGCTACTCGGGTTGCGATGGGTGACCATTTCTGATGGTGTTGTTCAAAAAAACAGCGTTTCTGATAAGTGAGATTTTAAATCACCCACTTAGAACAGCTTTACCCTTTGTGCGAATTATTTGTGCAATCACCTTGTGTTTAGCGGGGCGCGCAAGTATTATGACGCGTCAATTTTTCAGCCGACCTTTAACACGTTCCTTGCCTCCCCGGGCCTCGGCTGACCCAGACAGGAGGCTGAATAATCCGTAAGGAGCAATTCGATGCGTCATTACGAAATCGTTTTTATGGTCCATCCTGACCAGAGCGAACAGGTTCCGGGTATGATCGAGCGTTACTCTGCTGCCATCACTGGTGCAGAAGGCACGATCCACCGTCTGGAAGACTGGGGCCGCCGTCAGCTGGCTTACCCAATCAACAAACTGCACAAAGCTCACTACGTTCTGATGAACGTTGAAGCGCCGCAGGAAGTGATTGATGAGCTGGAAACTACCTTCCGCTTCAACGATGCCGTTATCCGCAGCATGGTTATGCGTACCAAAAACGCAGTGACCGAAGCATCTCCGATGGTTAAAGCGAAAGACGAGCGCCGTGAGCGTCGCGATGATTTCGCAAACGAAACCGCAGATGATTCTGATGCTGGGGATTCTGAAGAGTAATTTCTGATGACCAACCGTCTGGTGTTGTCCGGCACCGTGTGCAGGACCCCCCTTCGAAAGGTCAGCCCATCAGGAATTCCGCATTGCCAGTTCGTGCTTGAGCATCGTTCTGTGCAAGAGGAAGCCGGGTTTCACCGGCAGGCGTGGTGCCAAATGCCCGTTATCATTAGCGGACACGAAAACCAGGCCATTACTCACAGTTTAACGGTCGGTAGTGCAGTAATCGTTCAGGGGTTCATCTCTTGCCACAAGGCAAAGAACGGCCTGAGCAAAATGGTTCTGCATGCCGAGCAGATTGATTTGATAGATACTGGAGACTAGCCAAATGGCACGTTATTTCCGTCGTCGCAAGTTCTGCCGTTTCACCGCGGAAGGCGTTCAAGAGATCGACTATAAAGATATCGCAACGCTGAAAAACTACATCACCGAAAGCGGTAAGATTGTCCCAAGCCGTATCACCGGTACTCGTGCAAAATATCAGCGTCAGCTGGCTCGCGCTATCAAACGCGCTCGCTACCTGTCTCTGCTGCCGTACACTGATCGTCATCAGTAATCGGGCACGGTCCATTAATACGACTTTAAGAGGATAAGGTAATGCAAGTTATTCTGCTTGATAAAGTAGCAAACCTGGGCAGCCTGGGTGATCAGGTAAACGTTAAAGCGGGTTACGCTCGTAACTTCCTGGTACCACAGGGTAAAGCTGTTCCAGCTACTAAGAAAAACGTAGAGTTTTTCGAAGCACGTCGTGCTGAACTGGAAGCCAAACTGGCTGACGTTCTGGCGGCTGCTAACGCTCGCGCTGAAGCAATCAACGCACTGGGCACCGTTACCATCGCGTCTAAAGCTGGCGATGAAGGTAAACTGTTCGGTTCCATCGGTACCCGCGATATCGCTGATGCAGTCACTGCAGCAGGCGTTAAAGTGGCTAAGAGCGAAGTTCGCATGCCGAACGGCGTTCTGCGTACCACTGGTGAGCACGAAGTTGACTTCCAGGTTCACAGCGAAGTGTTCGCTAAACTGGTTGTTAACGTAGTAGCTGAGTAATTTTTTACTCTGCTCACGTCGAAGCGCCGGCCTTGTGCCGGCGTTTTGCTTTTTAGCGTGACCCTACGTCATGTTTTGCGATTGTAAGGTCGCTATTCCTGATGCATTCTCTGATAATAAATTGAAACGCAATTTTATTTATGAGATTTGTCATGGATACCGCTCTGCCCACGCCCGTCTTTGCCCGTCGAAATGTGGCCTATGCCTGCGCCACGCTCTGCTGTCTGCTTTGGGGAAGCTCATACCCGGCCATTAAAAGCGGCTACGAACTCTTCCAGATCGCGACCGATGATATTCCGTCCAAAGTCGTCTTTGCTGGATACCGTTTTCTGTTTGCCGGTGCGTTGCTGCTGCTCTTTGCCCTGGCCCAACGTAAACCGATTGGCAGGCTCACACCCACGCAGTTTGGTCAGCTCACGATCCTCGGGCTGACCCAGACCACCATCCAGTACACCTTCTTTTATATCGGCCTTGCTTACACCACCGGGGTGAACGGTTCGATCATGAATGCCACCGGGACCTTCTTCAGCGTGCTGCTGGCGCACTTTATCTACCACAACGACAAACTCAGCTATAACAAAACGCTGGGCTGTGTTCTGGGCTTTACCGGCGTGATGCTGGTGAACTTCCACGGCGGGTTAAGTGATTTCCAGTTTGTCTGGCAAGGTGACGGATTTGTGGTGCTGGCGGCCTTTATTCTCTCTGCGGCCACGCTTTACGGGAAACGCATTTCCCAGACCGTTGACCCGACGGTGATGACGGGATGGCAGCTGGCGATAGGCGGGGCGGCACTGGTTGCGGGAGGCTATGCCACGGGCGGGGCGCTGGAGGTGCACAGCATGAAGGCCGTCGCCGTGCTGGGGTATCTGACGCTGCTCTCATCCGTGGCGTTCGCCCTGTGGAGCGCGCTGCTGAAAGTGAACCGCGTGAGTATGATTGCCCCGTTCAACTTTGTCATACCTGTAGCAGGAACAGTGCTCTCCGCCATATTCCTCGGCGAAGACATTCTGGACATCAAATACGCGATTGCGCTGGTGCTGGTCTGCTCGGGGATCTGGTGGGTGAATAAACGTCGTGCCTGAGAACAAAAGTGCCGGGGGGCGGCTTCGCCTTACCCGGCCTGGGCTATTAACGTGCTCTGATAAAACTGCCGTCCGGCTGGCGGGTAAACAGTACCTGCTGCCCGTTTCCGGTATCGATCGTTAACCCGGTCACCACCCCACTGGCATTCTGGCGGATCTGCACCATCTGACCATTTTGCAGGTTGCTGAGCGGCTTGCCAGCCCCCTCGACTTGCGCCATGGCATACACATCCGTTGCCGGCAGATTGTGGTCGCGGAACAGCTGAGCAAGGGTTTTCCCTGGCTCTACGCGATACGAACGCCACTGCTGCTCAATGCCGGTGGGCTGTTGCGCCTGTGGCTCTGAAGGGGCGACGGCCTGCTCCTGATCTTCCTGAACAGGTTCAGGTTCAACCGGCGCAACCTGGCCCGGATCGTTAGACGGTGTGACCAGTTGCGTCTGCATCGGCTGTGAATCAGGCTGCGGCTGGCTTTGCGACTGGATATCCAGCTCAGCATTGCGGCTTACCGGCCCGGTATCAACGTTGTCACTGCCGGAAGGAAGCAGGAAACCGATGACGATCAGCAACGCGCCGATAATAATGCCTCTGCGGTGCAAAGGCGGCAGCGGGTCCATGATGCGAAAGTTATCCGGCGCATGCCAGATTTTCGCCAGGGTAGGTTTCAGTTCAAATCGCCCGGGCATGGCTCTCCTCCTGCTCCGCGTCTTTTTATCCTGTCCTGAGAAGTGTAGTTTGCTAACTGCCTGATGGGCGTAACAAAGCCAGCTTTCGTGACATATATTAGGGAAAATCCTGACGGCTACTATTGTTTCCGTTTCGTCGCAGTTTGTCACCTTTACTTAAGACAAAGTTTTACCCATAAGGGCATGGCTGATATGCTGCCCGCTACTTTAAATGTGATGGAAGGAAAACCCATGACCACCCCGACTTTTGACACTATCGAAGCGCAGGCAAGCTACGGCATCGGCTTGCAGGTAGGACAGCAGCTGAGCGAATCCGGCCTGGAAGGTCTGTTACCGGAAGCGCTGGTGGCGGGTATCGCTGACGCGCTGGAAGGCAAGCAGCCCGCTGTGCCGGTTGACGTTGTGCACCGTGCGCTGCGTGAAATCCACGAACGTGCTGACACTGTACGTCGCGCGCGTTTCGAAGAGATGGCGGCAGAAGGCGTGAAATATCTGGAAGAGAACCGTGAGCGTGAAGGCGTGAACAGCACCGAGTCCGGCTTGCAGTTCCGCGTAATCAATCAGGGTGATGGCGCAATCCCGGCGCGTACCGACCACGTTCGCGTACACTACACCGGTAAGCTGATCGACGGCACCGTGTTCGACAGCTCCGTCGCGCGTGGCGAACCGGCTGAATTCCCGGTCAACGGCGTGATTGCAGGCTGGATCGAAGCCCTGACCCTGATGCCAGTAGGTTCAAAATGGGAACTGACTATCCCGCACAACCTGGCATACGGCGAGCGTGGCGCTGGCGCGTCCATTCCGCCATTCAGCACCCTGGTGTTTGAAGTCGAGCTGCTGGAAATCCTGTAATCGGTTTTTCTTATTTTCCTCTCTCCGATCGGGGAGAGGAAAATAGCGATAAAACCTGGAGTTACGACGGAATCAACATTTTGTATTGCAAACGAAACTGTTACGTGTATTTTTGTGAGCTGTTTCGCGCTGTATGAGTGATATGACACTCACTTTCAACATATTATTAACATAATATTCAAATCATAGTATTCATCCCGCCGATTCTTACCTACTATCGATAAGCCCTTACAAAGGGAACGTCATTTTTTTGGCGTATTTAAAGGCCAGAAGAGCCTTAACAACACAGACAGGCATAAACAGGAAAATATCACATGGTAGATCAGGTCAAAGTCGCCGCCGCAGAAGAGGCGACGTCTGAACAGTCGCTACGGCGAAATCTCACGAACCGTCACATTCAGCTCATTGCCATTGGCGGCGCCATCGGCACAGGGCTGTTTATGGGCTCGGGCAAAACCATCAGTCTTGCAGGCCCGTCGATCATCTTCGTTTATATGATCATCGGTTTTATGCTCTTTTTCGTGATGCGTGCAATGGGTGAATTGCTGCTCTCGAACCTCGAATACAAATCCTTCAGCGACTTCGCGTCAGACCTGCTCGGCCCGTGGGCTGGCTATTTTACCGGCTGGACCTACTGGTTCTGCTGGGTGGTTACCGGCATGGCGGATGTTGTCGCTATTACGGCCTACGCCCAATTCTGGTTCCCCGGCCTGTCGGACTGGGTGGCCTCGCTGGCGGTGATTGTCCTGCTGCTGAGCCTCAACCTCGCGACCGTTAAAATGTTCGGTGAGATGGAGTTCTGGTTCGCGATGATCAAAATCGTCGCCATCATCGCGCTGATTGTCGTCGGGCTGGTAATGGTGCTGACGCACTTCCAGTCGCCAACTGGCGTTCAGGCCTCGTTTGCCCATCTGTGGAATGATGGCGGCTGGTTCCCGAAAGGCATCAGCGGCTTCTTCGCCGGTTTCCAGATTGCGGTGTTCGCGTTTGTCGGGATTGAGCTGGTGGGAACCACGGCGGCGGAAACTAAAGATCCGGAGAAATCCCTGCCGCGCGCGATCAACTCCATTCCGCTGCGTATCATCATGTTCTACGTGTTCGCGCTGATCATCATTATGTCCGTGACGCCATGGAGCTCAGTAGTGCCAACCAAGAGCCCGTTCGTCGAGCTGTTCGTGCTGGTGGGGCTGCCCGCTGCCGCGAGCCTGATTAACTTCGTGGTGCTGACCTCTGCGGCCTCTTCCGCGAACAGCGGCGTCTTCTCCACCAGCCGTATGCTGTTTGGTCTGGCGCAGGAGGGCGTTGCCCCGAGCGCGTTCGCCAAACTCTCAAAACGCGCGGTACCGGCGAAAGGGCTGACCTTCTCCTGCATCTGTCTGCTGGGCGGCGTAGTGATGCTCTACGTTAACCCGAGCGTAATCGGCGCGTTCACCATGATCACCACGGTGTCGGCGATCCTGTTTATGTTCGTCTGGACCATCATCCTCTGCTCATACCTGGTGTACCGCAAACAGCGTCCACATCTGCATGAGAAGTCGATCTACAAGATGCCACTGGGCAAGCTGATGTGCTGGGTATGCATGGCGTTCTTCGTCTTCGTGCTGGTGCTACTGACGCTGGAAGAAGATACCCGTCAGGCGCTGATCGTCACGCCGCTGTGGTTTATCGCGCTGGGGCTGGGCTGGCTGTTTATCGGTAAGAAACGGATGGCTGGCATGCGTTAAGCATGTTGCCGGGTGGCGCTGACGCTTACCCGGCCTACGTTCGAGGACGTTGTAGGCCCGGTAAGCGCTAGCGCCACCGGGCTTTTTTATTTACCCGATAATGCACGCGGGAACAGAACGTTATTCTCAAGACTGATGTGTTCCATCAGATCGTCGATCATCTCGTTGATGCCGTTGTACATCGCTTTCCAGGTGGTGCACGCCTCTGGCGGCGGTGTGACATTGTGGGTGGTGTGTTTGATCACTTCCAGCAGTTCTCCGGCGTCATCATGTTCGCTTTCCATCACGCTGATTGGCCCCATTGCCTGGCTGCCCATGCCCTGTTTGATCATCGGGAAGAGGATCTGCTCCTCTTTCATCATGTGGCTGGATAGTTCTTCGTGCAGCATGGTCAGGTATTTTGCCAGGCCGCGCGGTACGGAAGGTTTATCGGCGTGAACGCGCTCAACTTTGGTGGCCTGTAAAATCAGCTCCGGCAGCTGTTCGCGGTGACGGTCGTGGTAACGCACAATGATATGGTCGATGATTTCAGCCAGCGGCGCGGTGCGCCAGTCTTTGTCGACAGGCTGTTCTGCCAGCTTAGCCAGCTCCGCTTCGATAGCTTCTACATCCAGCTCTTTACGCGACGCTGCGCGCGCCAGCGTTTGCTTACCGCCGCAGCAGTAATCCATATCGTATTTACGGAACAGCGCTGAAGCGCGAGGGATGGAGAGCGCCAGCTCGCCTAAGGGTTGGTCGCGGAAGGCCATAGCAGTTACCTCATCATCAGGAATATAAGATGCATTTTAAATGCATCTTTATGTGGATACTATAACCCTTTAGAGGCAAGGGTAAAAATGAGAAGGGGATCACAAAAAAATCGTGCTTTTAACTTGCTGATTGAATGCAGAAAAGGGTTTTCGAAAGTTTTTAAAGGTGGAGAAACAGTAAACAACCTGCCGCGCGTGCCGATAGATACAGGTCAGACAATACCTGTATATAAAAAAGGCAACGCATGTTTAAACGTATAAAAGTCATTACTCTTTTGATTTCGGTGCTGCTTGTGCTCGGCATCATGCAACTGATCTCCGCCGGCATTTTCATTAATGCGCTCAATAACGACAAAGAGAACTTCACCGTTTCTCAGCTTTCCAGCCAGAACGTCGCGGAGTTTACCGACGCCTGGATCAGCCTGAATCAGGCGCGTGTCACCCTTAACCGCGGCATGCTGCGTCTGCAAAGCAGCATGGCGTCGCAGATTAACGGCGGGCAGCTGAACGAGCTGGTCAATACCGCGAAAAACCTGCTGGCTGATGCCCAGACACATTACGATAAATATTACGCGCTGCCGGAAACGCCGGGTATGGACGAGCACCTGGCCGACAGGCTGGAAGAGCACTACCGCATCTACTCCGCCACGCTGACGCAAATGAACGTTCTGCTGGGGCAGGGCAATCTGGAAGATATGTTCAAACAAAATGCCGAACAGAAGCAGACCGCGATGCAAAAGGTCTATCGCGAATGGCGCGAGGCGCAGGCCGCGCTCACCGACAAAGGCATCAAAGACAATGAAAGCGACTACAAACGCATTCTGTGGATCCTCTCTGCGGTGATGCTGCTGGTGATCGCGGTGATTATTTCCAGCTGGATTGCGATGCGCCGCGTGCTGCTGCTGCCGCTGGAAGAGGTGATCAGCCATATCCGCGCCATTGCGGCAGGGGATTTAACCCAGCCGATTCAGGCTGAGGGTAAAAATGAAATGGCGATCCTGGCGCGCAACGTTCAGGAGATGCAGACTGCGCTGGCCAACACGGTGGGCGTAGTGCGTGAAGGCGCAGATACCATCTACACCGGCGCGGGTGAAATCTCGGCGGGCAGCAACGATCTCTCTTCCCGCACAGAGCAGCAGGCCGCTTCTCTGGAAGAGACGGCAGCCAGCATGGAACAGCTGACCGCCACCGTGAAGCAAAACGCCGATAACGCGCGTCAGGCGTCGCGTCTGGCGCTGGACGCCTCCTCCACCGCGAAGAAGGGCGGAAATGTGGTAGAAGGCGTGGTGCGCACCATGGACGAAATCGCCACCAGTTCCAGCAAAATTGCGCAAATTACCAACGTAATCGATGGCATTGCCTTCCAGACCAATATTCTGGCGCTGAACGCGGCGGTAGAAGCGGCGCGTGCGGGCGAGCAGGGGCGTGGCTTCGCGGTTGTCGCGGGTGAGGTGCGTACCCTTGCCCAGCGCAGCGCTCAGGCGGCGAAAGAGATCAAAGCCCTGATCGATGATTCCGGCGAGCGCGTTAACGCGGGCTCTCAGCTGGTAAATGAAGCGGGCGCGACGATGGCAGAGATCGTCAATGCAGTTACGCGCGTGACTGACATCATGGGTGAGATTGCGTCGGCCTCCGACGAACAGAGCCGCGGTATCGACCAGGTGGGCCAGGCGGTGGCGGAGATGGATCGCGTTACCCAGCAGAACGCCTCGCTGGTGGAGGAGTCTGCGGCGGCGGCGGCGGCGCTGGAAGATCAGGCCGCGCGCCTGAACGACGCGGTGGCGGTGTTTAAGATCACCCGTAACCAGGCGGTGAAAGCCGCGCCGGTAAAGACCTATGCACCTAAAGCGCAGCCCGTAGCGGCGTCTGAAGCGAACTGGGAAACGTTCTGATACTGTGCCGGGTGGCGCTGACGCTTACCCGGCCTACGGTTTTGTAGGCCCTGCAAGCTAAGCGCCGCTGGTCGAAAACCTCACCCCTCCGACGCCGGAACGACCATCGGTTTTTCCGGCTTCGCTCTCACCGCAATCACCACCCCAACGACCAGCAGCGCGATCCCGCAGGCCGTTAGCAGCGGCGGCACGCTCTGGCGCATCAGGAAGGTATAGAGCAGCCCGGCCAGCGTTTCAAAGACAATCAGCGGCCCCAGTATCACCGTCGGCAGCTTCTGGCTGGCAATGTTCCAGCACAGCGCGCCAACCCACGAACAGAGCACGGCAATGGCGACCATTAACCCGACGAATACCCACGGGCGCGGTCCGAAGGGCAGGGCGAAATCCGGATGCTGGCTACCCAGCCAGATACATGCACCCACATAGCCCAGCAACGAGACAGGAAGCGTGACCAGCGCCTGCGCCGTCGCCCACATCATCGGATGTTTATCCGGGTTTTCCCGCAGCCAGCGTGCGTTGCGCAGGGCATACCAGGCCCAGCAGACAACCGAAATAACCGCCAGAAAGATCCCAGAACCGTAACGCCACAAGCTGAAGTTTTCGAGGCCGTGGCGTAGCTCGGCAATATTCACGCACACCAGCCCCACGGCGATGCATACCAGCGCAGGCACCATTTTTGACCACGCCAGTTTGCCGTCACGCTGGCTATAAAGCAGGTTTGCGAAAACCGGAATGACCACCGGCAGCGTGCCGATAATCATGGTCGACACCGGCGCACCGGTACGCTGAATGGCGCTCGCCAGGCAGACGTAGTAGATAAGATTACCCATCATGGTCAGCCACAGCGCGGTGAGCCAGTCCTGGCAACTCAGCTGGCGCAGACGCGCACGCCCCAGCCATGCCAGCGGCACGGCAATAAGCCCCAGCGCCAGATAGCGTCCGGTCGACTGCAATATTGCCGGGTACTCAGGCACAATCAGCGGGCCGACGAAAATCAGCCCCCACATCAACCCTGCAAGCAGGGCATACAACACGCCGCTAATCATCTTTTCGTCCACAGTAATACATGTTGTAGCCAGTGTAGGAGGCACAGATGCACGCGTATTGTATGAGGTTGCGCATTAGCGCGGCGAAACCTGCTTCTGGTAGCGCACGGGCGTAATGCCGTAGCGGCGGGTAAAGGCGCGGGTCAGGTGAGACTGATCGGTCAGCCCCGTTGCGGCGGCCACCTCGGCGGCAGGCATGCCATGGGTGAGGAATGCTTTGGCGCGCCACAGCCGGATGGCCATCAGCATCTGGTGTGGGGTGACGTGAAAATGGGCCTTAAACTGGCGCTGGAAATGGTACGGACTGAGCGACACAACGTTCGCCAGTTCGTCCAGCGTAAGGGCGCGCATATAGTTGTCGTGCAGATAGTCGCGAACGCGCTCGAAGCGGTGCGCGCCCTCCCGGGCTACCGGCGCGTGACGGGCCAGCGGCTGGAACGTCTCAATCAGATCCAGCAGCAACCCTTTTTGTGCCAGCGCATCGTTCGTATGCCAAAGGCCGTAAATCAGCTGGCCAATTTGCTGCGAGCGCAGCGGGTCGTGGCGGGTCACGTCGCTAAACCACCAGTGGCGAAGGCCGGTGACTTCTTCCAGCAGGTCGGGTTCGATATAGACCATCCGGTAGCGCCAGCCGCCTTCGGTGGCGGATTCGCCCGTGTGGATCTCGTCCGGGTTCATGGTCACGACCGATTTTTCAGCGGCTAAGTGTTGGGTACCGCGATAGCGGAAGCGTTCGGCGCCGGTTTCAATGGTGCCGATACCGAAGGCTTCATGCGTGTGAGGCTCAAAGGCGTAGTCAGCAATATGCGCGTGATATAGCTCCAGACCCGGCAACTGCGCCAGATGGCGAAAGCGCGCGCTGTCTCTCTCATCAGTAAACTGTTCCGGTACGCCTTGCACGGTGAGCCTCCTTGTGGGTCATCGCTTCATTATCCGAGATGACCCGAAGGGATGCCACAAAAAATAACCAATTCTTAACAATTACAGAATGGCTTTGATGCTCTCCGCCAGCGGCGTGGTCGGACGGCCAATCAGTTTGCTCAGGGTACGGCTGTCGTCAAACAGGCCGCCTTTGGACGCACCGGTATCGGAATCCGCCAGCATCTCCGCCAGCCCGGCAGGCAGACCAACGCCTTTCAGTGCAGCGGCATAATCGGCTTCGCTGAGGTTCTGATACGTTACCGGCTTACCGCTCTGCTTGCTCAGCTCCGCAGCCAGTTCGCTCAGCGTCCAGGCATTGTCACCTGCCAGTTCATACACCTTGCCGGCGTGACCCTCTTCAGAAATCACTTTTGCCGCAGCCGCCGCGTAATCCGCACGGGTCGCAGAGGCAATTTTGCCTTCGCCTGCGGCACCTATAAATACGCCGTGTTCCAGCGCTGGCGGCGCGCTTGCCAGGTAGTTTTCGGTGTACCAGCCGTTGCGCAGCAGGGCGTAAGGCACGCCTGAAGCCGCCAGTGCATTTTCGGTTTCGACGTGCTCAACGTGCAGACCCAGCGGGGAGGTATCCGCATGCAGCAGGCTGGTGTAGGCGATAAGTTTCACCCCGGCGGCTTTGGCGGCGTTAATCACGTTCTGATGCTGTGCGGCGCGCTGGCCCACTTCGCTGGAGGAGATAAGCAGCAGCTTATCCACGCCGTTCAGGGCGGTGGTGAACGCGGCCTGGTCGGTATAGTCCGCCTGACGTACCACAATTCCCCGCTGGCTTAAGGCGTCGGCTTTTGCCGGGTTACGCACAATAGCCACGATCTGGCTGGCCGGAACGGTTTTCAGCAGTTCTTCAATAACGTGTTGGCCAAGCTGGCCGGTTGCGCCGGTAATCGCGATCATGATGAATCTCCTTCGTGTTTGTCTGGTGTTGTGGCACACTATCACCATAACTAACTTTTAGTAAGTACGCACAAAAAGGTAAGTATGAAAACACCGATACCGACGCTCAGCGAGCAAATGCGCGATGGCAATCTCTTCGCAGAACAGTGCCCGTCACGGGAAGTGCTCAAACATGTTACCAGCCGCTGGGGCGTGCTGATCCTGGTGGCGTTACGTCAGGGGACGCATCGTTTTAGCGATCTGCGCCGCAAGCTGGGCGGTGTGAGCGAGAAGATGCTGGCCCAATCGCTTCAGGCGCTGGAGCAGGACGGGTTTGTCGATCGCGTTTCTTATCCGGTTGTGCCGCCGCACGTGGAATATAGCCTGACGCCGATGGGGCTGGAGGTGAGCGAGAAGGTGGCCGCGCTGGCTGACTGGATTGAGGTGAATACGCCGAAGGTGATGGCGAATCGGGACGATCGTGCGGCATGAAATGCCGGGTGGCGGCTTCGCCTTACCCGGCCTACCCGCAATCCTCGATCCCGTAGGCCGGGCAAGCGCAAGCGCCACCCGGCACAATCATCGCTACCTGCTCAAATCCACCTGATAAATCGCGAACCCAATATCATCCGTCGCGACCTGTTTCATCGGATACTGCGCCTTATCCTTGATAAACGCGGCTGCTTTATCGGACGGTGATGTCTCAAAGCGAATATCCAGCGTCGTGTCGCTGTGGATCGGCGCCAGACGCCAGTTGTTATCCACCGCCGGATGAATTTCACCCGCTTTTTTCGACTCCGCGCTAATCCACGCCGCCAGCACCGAACGGTTCTCATCCGGCGAGGCAAAGGCGATGTGGCTGTCACCCGTACCGGCAAACTTACCGCCATAGGCGCGGTAGTTGTTGGTCACCACGAGGAAAGTGGCATTCGGATCAATCGCTTTGCCGTTGAAGGTCAGGTGTTTAATGCGTTCTGCCTGCGGATTAATGGCCTGACATTCGCCGTCATATTTCGCGGGCTGGGTTACATCAATCTGATATTCCACGCCGTCGATCACGTCGAAGTTGTAGGTGCGGAAACCGTCCCAGTTTATCAGCGACTGCGGTTTGCTGCTGTGCGGATCGATCTGGTTGAACTGTCCGGCAGAGCACTCCAGCCACTCCTTCACCTCTTTCCCGGTGGCTTTCACCACCACGAGGGTGTTGGGATAGAGGTAGAGATCGGCGGCATTACGGAAGGTCAGCTGGCCTTTTTCCACCTCAACGTAGCTGGCCGGATCGTTCTTACGCCCGCCCACTTTGAATGGCGCCGCGGCAGACAGAACCGGCAGATTGGCCAGATCCGGATCGCCCTGAATATAGTGCTCGGCATAGGCTTTCTGCGCCATGTTGACTACCTGCACGGTCGGGTCATCCTGTACCAGCGCGAGGAAGCTGTACATGTTATCAGCCGATTTACCGATCGGCTTGCTGACAAATTCACGCGTTGCGTCGTGGTCATGCTTCAGGACATCGACCAGCTTTTTATCTTCTTCGGCCAGGGATTTTTTTGCAGCGGCATCATAAATCGGACGCGCTTCCGCTTTCGACTGCGTGACTTTCCAGCTCCCGCTGTCGTTATTCAGCACCAGATCTACCACGCCAAGGTGGTCGCCCCACATGCCCGGCATCACCGATGGCACACCGTTGAGCGTCCCTTTTTCGATGTCCGCGCCTTTGATACTGGCGAAATCTTTGCCCGGGAAGACGGCGTGGGCGTGACCAAACAGGATCGCATCCACGCCCGGTACCTGGCTGAGGTAATACACGGAGTTCTCAGCCATCGCCTGATACGGGTCGGCCGAGAGGCCAGAGTGGGCCACAACGACCACCACATCCGCGCCTTTCGCCCGCATCTCCGGCACGTATTTGCGCGCCGTTTCGGTAATGTCGTTGACGGTTACTTTCCCGTCGAGGTTGGCTTTATCCCACGTCATGATCTGCGGCGGCACAAAGCCGATATAGCCGATTTTCAGCGTCTGTTTTTTACCGTCCTGGTCGACAACCTCGGTCTCTTTAATCAGGTAAGGGGTAAAGAGCGGCTTTTTCGTCTTAACGTCGATGATATTGGCATTAACGTACGGGAATTTTGCCCCTGCCAGCGCATCGTGCAGGTATTTCAGGCCGTAGTTAAATTCGTGGTTGCCCAGGTTGCCGACGGCATAGTCCAGCGTATTCATTGCCTTATAAACAGGATGGATCTCGCCTTTCTTCAGCCCCTTCGCCGCCATGTAGTCGCTGAGCGGGCTGCCCTGAATTAAGTCCCCGTTATCGACCAGCACGCTGTTTTTCACTTCACCGCGGGCGGCGTTGATCAAACTTGCCGTACGTACCAGTCCGAATTTTTCGACAGGCGTATCTTTGTAGTAATCGAAGTCCATCATGTTGCCGTGCAGATCGGTGGTTTCCAGAATGCGGAGATCCACCGTCGCTGCCTGAACGCTTGCCGCAATCAGCGTTGCCAGGAGCGTTGCGCTAAACTTAATCATCTGAGGAGTCCTTTTTTCGATCCAAGCCACAAAAGAGTATGTATGTAGTATTTGTTGCTTACAGAAGTGTGAATGCTGCCAGAAAAAAGAACGCTGAAACCAGAATTGCTTCACAGATAGCGGAATTGTTCACATTACGATATAACTAAAACAATAAGTTATGCCCACTGCGTTAACGAAGAGGTGGAGAATGTTAGATCAAATTTGTCAGCTCGCACGGGATGCGGGTGATGCCATTATGCAGGTGTACGACGGTGCGAAACCGATGGATGTTGTCAGCAAAGCGGACGACTCCCCGGTGACGGCGGCGGATATCGCGGCGCATACGGTGATCCTGAAAGGTTTGCAGACCCTGACGCCGGATATTCCGGTCCTTTCTGAAGAAGCGCCCCAGGGCTGGGACGAACGTCAGCACTGGCAGCGTTACTGGCTGGTGGACCCGCTGGACGGCACGAAAGAGTTCATCAAGCGTAACGGTGAATTTACCGTGAATATCGCCCTGATTGAAAAAGGAAAGGCGGTGCTTGGCGTGGTTTATGCCCCGGTGATGAAGGTGATGTACAGCGCGGCGGAAGGTAAAGCCTGGAAGGAAGAGTGCGGCGTGCGTAAGCAGATCCAGGTGCGAGATGCCCGTCCTCCGCTGGTGGTGATCAGCCGCTCGCACAGCGACAGCGAGCTGGAGGAGTACCTGCAACAGCTGGGGGAACACCAGACGACGTCGATCGGCTCGTCGCTGAAGTTCTGTCTTGTGGCGGAAGGGCAGGCGCAGTTGTACCCCCGTTTCGGGCCGACGAACGTCTGGGATACGGCGGCAGGGCATGCGGTGGCTGCGGCCGCTGGCGCGCATGTGCATGACTGGCAGGGTAAGCCACTGGACTACACCCCGCGCGAGTCATTCCTCAATCCTGGCTTCAGGGTGTCACTTTACTGAGTCAGCAGCTTATGCAGCAGGGCAACCACCTGCTGCACCTCATCCTGCGTCAGCGCGCCGTCCTTAACCCACTGTACGCGACCGTTTTTGTCCAGCACAACAATCGCTGAACTCTCTTCTTCCAGCTGCCACGCCTTACGCGTCACGCCGTTGCTGTCGACAATAAACTGCGACCAGGGATAGAGCTTCTTATTGCTCTCAAGGCTTGAGCGCACAAACATCCCGGAGCCGGGAATCGCGTCGTCGGTATTCACGATGGTGGTGGTCTGGTAGCGATCGTGCGGGAGTTTTGCGGCCTTGATCGCTTCCACGAGGGTGGCGTTTTTCTCTTTAGCGGATGTACGTCCGGCAATATGCTGTACAACTCTCACTTTGCCCGCAAGCTGCGCGCTATTCCAGGCTTTGTAGCTAAACTTATCATTGTCGAGAATCAATTCTCCCCGGTCAGCAATGCCGACCGGCGGGACACGTTGTCCTTTTTCAAGGTTGTGTGCGGAAGCCATCAGCGGCAGCAACAGGCAAGCTGCTGCCAGGAGGTTACGTAGGGTCATGGTGTTTCCTTATTGTGAGCAGGTGATCCGACCACTTGGTCATGCGCTTTTAATCATAAGTGCGATCAATGGGCTTTTCCCGCAATCCCGATGCCAGTTTGCGGGCGAACGCACATATCCACGCAAAAACGACGGCATATACTGCTCTGTATCACGCTTTGCAAAGATTATTCTGAATAATTGTAATCAAACGGTAAATAAACTTATGCACACTGGGTAAGTACGAGGTTCTGGTCTATAGTCATTGGGCATCAAAATTTGCGCTCAGGACAGTCGGGCCGATTGTGGCACCGCAAGGGCGTATGATTCGCAGGAGATACAAGAATGAAAATTTTCCAACGCTACAACCCGCTTCAGGTGGCGAAGTACGTGAAGATCCTGTTCCGTGGACGGTTGTATATCAAGGATGTTGGCGCTTTTGAGTTCGATAAGGGCAAAATCCTTATCCCGAAAGTGAAGGACAAACAGCACTTGTCTGTGATGTCCGAAGTCAACCGTCAGGTTATGCGTCTGCAAACTGAGATGGCTTAACCAACGTGCTATGCAGTAGTAGTTAAAAAGACGGCTCCCGATGGGAGCCGTTGATGTTTGTAGCCGTAGTTTTACATATATTCATGTTCTGGATATTTCACACAGCCTTTCTGGGATGTGAATATATTTCACACTGTTTTATTAAGTTAATCTAAAATTACTTTTCAGCCTGTAACCGTTGATATAGGACAATAAAGCATTAACTGTTTATTGGACTTATCTCGTTACGCAGGAACAATGGTCATCTCACTTTGAAAAGGAGTTAGATAATGGCTATTCCTGCTTATTTATGGCTGAAAGATGATGGTGGTGCGTTAATTAAGGGGGCAGTAGATGTTCAAGGAAGAGAGTCAAGTATAGAGGTTAATGGTTTTTCACATAACGTATCAATTCCTACTGATCCATTGACAGGGAAAATTACAGGAACAAGGAAGCATTCCAGCATCATTTTTTTGAAAGAGTTTGATTCCTCTTCTCCCTATCTATTTAAGGCCGTTTGTACAGGCCAGAAATTAATAAGCGCAGAGTTTAAATGGTATCGTATTAATGATGCGGGGCAAGAAGTTGAATATAACAATATGCTTTTAGAGAACGTCACTATTGTTGGGGTTTCACCAATAATGCATGATACAAAAGATGTATTAAAGGAGAAGCATAATCATCTTGAATGTGTAGAAGTACGTTATGAAAAAATCACATGGAAACATTGTGACGGAAACCTGCTTTTTTCAGATAGCTGGAATGAAAGGGGTAAACAATGAGATATCCGGTAAGTACAGTTAATCCTCATCCTCCCTATGATATATCTTCCTTCTCCCCCTTAGGTGTATCAGTAGTAAGCAACATGATGATAGCTCGTTTTCACCGTGGTCCATCAGCGTTAACATATCTTTGGTTTTACAAGCAGGTTCGAGGGCATGGCCCCTGGGATTATAAAAATCAATTAGGCAGGCAATACGAAAATTTCGGCAACTTTCATTATGGAGCGGTGGGTATTGCTGCTGGTATAAAACCTGAGATATTGCTACGAGGTGCAGGTATCGCTCAGATTCTGGCGGGAACGAGTTCTCCTGATTTTGAGAACAATAAAGGACCAGATCCTCATGGCGATGATCCTACAGATCAAACATGGATTAGAGCGGGGATAGACTATGCTCAGCGTGCTGGTTTCTAGGAAGAAAATTTATATATTACTCGCAATCCTGATCTCTTCTTATGGCATATGGCGTGCTGTTGATGAGTTTCTCTATATTGAGCAAGACATTATTCGCAAAGAAAATATCGGGAAGGTTTCCGTACTGTATATTACAGAAAGCAATGCGGGAGCTACGACTTCGAATGTATATAAATATTATTTGGCGTCGTCAAAAAAATCGGAAGAAGCTTTTTTAGGCGATGTCAGGAACGGGTATGCTCCATTTCTGATAACTACGGATCCTGAAGCAAAAGTAGAGAGTGAAGAAAACACTATATATATCACAGTCAGTGGTAAAATTTATCAATTTAGCAATATATCTTACTCAACGCTTATCTATTTGAATTCATCACCTTTTTAAAATTTAGAGTGAATCTCGGAGGGTAAAAGAAAGGGCAGCTCACCGCTGCCCTTCATAAATTACGCCGACACCTTATCTTCCGCATCTGGCAGCTTCGGTACCAGCACGGTCGGTTTACTATCAATGCGCGTTACCAGCAGCTGGTCGATGCGGTAGTTATCAATATCCACCACTTCAAACTTGAAGCCAGAGAATTTCACCGAGTCGGTACGTTTCGGGATCTTACGCAGCATAAACATCATAAAGCCGCCGATGGTCTCGTAGTTTCCGGACTGCGGGAACTCGTCGATGTCGAGCACGCGCATGACATCTTCAATCGGCGTACCACCATCGATCAGCCATGAGTTCTCATCACGCTGCACAATTTGCTCTTCCAGCCCCTGGCCGACCAGGTCGCCCATCAGCGTCGTCATGACGTCGTTGAGGGTGATAATGCCCACCACCAGCGCATATTCGTTCATGATCACCGCGAAGTCTTCACCGGCGGTTTTGAAACTTTCCAGCGCTTCGGAGAGCGTCAGGGTGTCCGGCACAATCAGGGTGTTACGGATCTGCACGCCGCTGTTCAGCGCCAGGCTCTGGTTTGCCAGTACGCGGTTCAGCAGGTCTTTGGAGTCCACATAGCCGATGATATGGTCGATATCTTCGTTACAGACCAGGAACTTGGAGTGCGGATGCTGCGCCACTTTGGTCTTCAGGCTCTGCTCGTCTTCATGCAGATCGAACCAGATGATGTTCTCACGGCCGGTCATGGAGGACGGCACGGTACGGGATTCCAGTTCGAAAACGTTCTCGATCAGCTCGTGCTCCTGCTTGCGCAGCACGCCTGCCAGCGCCCCGGCTTCCACCACCGCATAAATATCGTCGGAGGTGATGTCGTCTTTACGCACCATCGGCAGCTTGAAGATGCGGAAAATGACGTTCGCCAGGCCGTTGAAGAACCACACCAGCGGACGGAAGACATACAGGCAGAAGCGCATCGGGTTGATGATACGCAAAGCCACAGCTTCTGGCGCAATCATACCGATGCGTTTCGGGGTCAGGTCCGCGAATAGAATGAACAAACCGGTGACCAGCGAGAAGGAGAGGATGAAGCTCAACTGCTCGGCCAGCTCTGCGGACATGTACTTTACAAAGAGGCTATAAAACGCCGGAGAAAATGCTGCATCACCCACGATACCGCCAAGAATGGCGACCGCGTTCAGGCCAATCTGCACCACGGTAAAGAACATGCCTGGGTTTTCCTGCATTTTCAGAATGCGTGATGCGTTGATGTTGCCCTCGTCGGCAAGCAGCTTCAGTTTGATTTTACGGGAGGCAGCCAGCGAGATCTCCGATATCGAGAAAAATGCACTGACGGCAATAAGACAAAGTATTACTAAAATACTGTTTAACATAGTTTATCCGGCTTCTCGCCAGATCCTCAGAAGGGGAGTTGATACCATTCGTGTGAAGACACATTGAACTCAGCTCGTAGCGTTGAGCCGATTATTTCAGCGGTAGTATAGCGTAAAGGCGTGTAAATCTGCCAGAGGTCACGTTTTCGGCAAAAAGTGGCCGGATGAAAAGGCAGTGAGTGGTTAAGTAATGAACTGACACTTTTGCTTACAGGCGCGCCACGCGGCTCGCGTGGCGCTGATGCAGTAATCAGTCCTGCTGTGGAGGCAGACAGACGCCGATGCCGCCAATGCCGCAGTAGCCGTACGGATTTTTATGCAGGTACTGCTGGTGGTCGTCTTCGGCATAGTAGAACGGTTTCGCAGTAGCGATTTCCGTCGTGACCTGACGTTTATCACCGGCTGCCTGCATCGCTTCCTGGAAACGCGTCAGGCTGGCGTGGGCCGCAGCCTCCTGCTCAGGGGTGAGCGGATAGATGGCCGAGCGGTATTGGGTGCCGTGATCGTTACCCTGACGCATGCCCTGCGCCGGGTCATGGTTTTCCCAGAACACCTGGAGCAGCTGTTCATAGCTGATGACGCTCGGGTCATACACCACACGTACCGCTTCAGCATGACCGGTCTCACCGGAACAGACTTCGCGGTAGGTTGGGTTAGGCGTATATCCTCCGGTGTAGCCCGCAGCGGTGCTGTACACGCCCGGCAGTTGCCAGAACAAGCGTTCTACGCCCCAGAAGCAGCCCATGGCAAACAGGGCGATCTCCATTCCATCAGGAACGTTTGTCATTGAATGGTTGTTTACGGCGTGTAATGTCGCCACTGGCATAGGGGTGTTGCGTCCCGGTAACGCATCGGCTTGTGATACCAGATGCTTTTTATCAAATAAACTCACGGTGGGGCCTCCGGGGTAGCGTTGTTTCGGTTAAGGTTGTCACGAAGCGTTTAATTGAACACAATAAATGCGATGAATGAGTCTAGATTTAATCATAAGAAATATTTGGGTGTTAGGCCCTTTTTCAACCCGTAATTTGGGTTTTTGGCTTTCAGGCCGTATTTTGCCGCGGAGCGGCACTGCATTTGCTTCCAGGGTGGAAACAGGGATATTCAGGAGAAAACGTGACAAAGATCCGCCAGTTATGTTTAGTCAGTTTAATGCTGACAAGCGGGATTGCCAGCGCGGCGAATGTCCGTTTGCAGGTTGAAGGGTTATCCGGGGCGCTGGAAAAAAACGTGCGTGCGCAGCTTTCCACCATCCAGAGCGATGAAGTCACGCCGGATCGGCGTTTTCGCGCGCGCGTGGATGACGCCATTCGCGAAGGCTTAAAGGCGTTGGGGTACTACGAACCCACCATTGATTTCGATTTACGCCCGCCGCCGGCTAAAGGACGTCAGGTATTGATTGCCCGCGTCTCGCCGGGAGAACCCGTCCTGATTGGCGGCACGAACGTGGTGCTGCGCGGCGGTGCACGCACGGATCGTGACTACCTTGATCTGCTCAGCAACCGCCCGAAAGTGGGCACCGTGCTTAATCACGGGGATTACGATCGCTTTAAAAAATCCTTAACCAGCGTTTCGCTGCGCAAAGGCTACTTTGACAGCCAGTTCAACAAAAGCCAGCTGGGCGTTGCGCTTGAACGACGTCAGGCATTCTGGGATATCGATTACGACAGCGGCGAGCGCTATCGGTTTGGCGATGTAACCTTTGAAGGATCGCAAATCCGTGATGAGTATCTGCAAAACCTGGTGCCGTTTAAAAAGGGTGACTACTACCAGTCTAGCGACCTGGGCGAGCTGAACCGTCGTTTATCTGCCACCGGCTGGTTTAACTCCGTGGTGGTGGCACCGCAATTTGATAAATCCCGTAAAACGAAAGTGTTACCGCTGCATGGCGTGGTCTCACCGCGCACCGAGAACACCATTGAGACCGGTGTCGGCTACTCCACGGACGTCGGCCCGCGCGTGAAAGCCTCGTGGAAAAAACCGTGGATGAACTCCTACGGTCACAGCCTGACCACCAGCCTCAGCCTGTCTGCGCCTGAACAGCAGCTGGACTTCAGCTATAAAATGCCGCTGCTGAAAAATCCGCTTGAGCAATACTACCTCGTGCAGGGCGGCTTTAAGCGTACCGATTTGAACGATACCGAACAGGATTCGACGACGCTTGCGGTATCACGCTTCTGGGATCTCTCCAGCGGCTGGCAGCGCGCCATTAACCTGCGCTGGAGCCTTGACCACTTTACTCAGGCAAACGTCACCAACACCACCATGCTGCTTTATCCGGGCGTGATGATCAGCCGTACCCGCTCGCGCGGTGGCCTGATGCCGACCTGGGGCGATTCTCAGCGCTACTCCATCGATTATTCCAACTCCGCCTGGGGCTCAGACGTGGATTTCTCCGTCGTGCAGGCGCAAAACGTCTGGATCCGTACCCTCTACGACAAGCACCGCTTTGTGGTTCGCGGCAACCTGGGCTGGATCGAAACCGGTGACTTCGAACGCGTTCCGCCAGATCTGCGTTTCTTCGCCGGGGGCGACCGCAGCATTCGCGGATATAAGTACAAATCGATCTCACCTGAAAACGAGAAAGGCCAATTGACCGGGGCCTCTAAACTGGCGACCGGCTCGCTGGAGTATCAGTACAACGTCAGCGGCAAATGGTGGGGCGCCATGTTTGTCGACAGCGGCGAGGCCGTGAACGACATCCGCCGCAGCGATTTCAAAACCGGCGCGGGTGTGGGCGTGCGCTGGCAGTCACCGGTCGGGCCGATCAAGCTCGATTTCGCCGTTCCGGTGGGCGACAAAGAAGAACACGGTTTACAGTTTTACATCGGTCTGGGGCCTGAATTATGAGTTTATGGAAGAAGATAAGCCTCGGGGTGCTGATTTTTATCGTATTACTGCTCGGTACGGTGGCATTTCTGGTGGGTACCACCACAGGTCTGCATCTGCTGTTTAACACCGCGAACCGCTGGGTGCCAGGGCTGGAAATCGGCCAGGTGACGGGCGGCTGGCGCGATCTGCGCCTGAAGAATATCCGTTATGAACAGCCCGGCGTGGCGGTGAACGCGGGCGAGTTTCATCTGGCGGTCAAGCTCGGCTGCCTGCGGGATAGCCAGCTGTGCGTAAACGATCTGTCGCTAAAAGATGTGAATGTGGCGATAGACTCCAAAAAAATGCCGAAGTCTGAGCCTGTCGAGGAAGAGGACAGCGGCCCGCTGAATCTCTCCACGCCGTACCCGATTGCGCTCTACCGGGTCGCGCTGGATAACGTCAATATCAAAATCGACGACACGACGGTATCGGTGATGGATTTCACCTCCGGTCTGCGCTGGCAGGAGAAAAACCTCACCCTGACCCCAACCTCCCTGCAAGGGCTGCTGATTGCGCTGCCGAAGGTAGCCGACGTGGCGCAGGAAGAGATCGTCGAGCCGAAGATCCAGAACCCGCAGCCGGAAGAAAAACCGCTGGGTGAAACGCTGAAAGATCTCTTCTCGAAACCGGTTCTGCCGGAGATGACCGACGTGCATCTGCCGTTGAACCTCAATATCGAAGAGTTTAAGGGCGAGCAGCTGCGTCTGACCGGCGATACCGATCTGACGGTCTTCAACATGCTGCTTAAAGTCAGCAGTATCGACGGCAACATGAAGCTCGACGCGCTGGATATCGATACCAACCAGGGGTCGGTAAACGCCTCAGGCAATGCGTTGCTGCGCGATAACTGGCCGGTAGATATTACCCTTAACAGCGCCCTGAACATCGATCCGCTGAAAGGCGAGAAGGTGAAGGTGAAAGTCGGCGGCGCGCTGCGCGAGAAGCTGGAGTTCGGCGTGAACCTCTCCGGCCCTGTGGATATGGTACTGCGCGGGCAAACCCAGCTGGCAGAGGCCGGTCTACCGCTCAACCTTGAGATTGTCAGCAAGCAGCTTTACTGGCCGTTCACCGGTGAAAAGCAGTTCCAGGCCGACGATCTAAAGCTGAAGCTGAGTGGCAAAATGACCGACTACACGCTGTCGTTCCGTACGGCAGTGAAGGGGCAGGGAGTACCGCCCGCCGATATTACTCTGGATGCGAAGGGTAACGAGTTGCAGGTTAACCTCGACAAGCTGACCGTGGCGGCGCTGGAAGGGAAAACCGAGCTGACCGCGCTGCTCGACTGGCAGCAGGCGATCAGCTGGCGCGGCGAGCTGAAGCTGACCGGGATCAACACCGCTAAAGAGGTCCCGGACTGGCCGTCAAAACTGGATGGCCTGATCAAAACCCGCGGTAGCCTGTACGGTGGCACCTGGCAGATGGACGTGCCGGAACTCAAGCTCACCGGCAACGTGAAGCAGAACAAAGTCAACGTAGAGGGCTCGCTTAAGGGCAACAGCTATCTCCAGTGGGTGATCCCGGGCCTGCACGTGGCGCTGGGCCGCAACACGGCAGATATCAAAGGCGAGCTGGGGGTGAAAGATCTCGATCTGGATGCCACCATCGACGCGCCAAATCTCGATAACGCCCTGCCGGGTCTTGGTGGGACGGCGAAGGGGTTAGTGAAGGTTCGCGGTACAGTGGAGGCGCCGCAGCTGCTGGCGGACATCACCGCCAATAACCTGCGCTGGCAGGAACTTTCCATTGCCCGCGTGCGCGTCGAAGGGGACGTGAAATCCACCGATCAGATCGGCGGAAACCTGGACCTGCGCGTGGAGCGTATCTCCCAGCCGGACGTGAACATCAGTCTGGTTACGCTGGCGGCAAAAGGTAACGAAAAGCAGCACGATCTCCAGCTGCGCGTGCAGGGCGAGCCGGTCTCCGGGCAGCTGCACCTGACGGGCAGTTTTGACCGCCAGGCAACGCGCTGGAAGGGCGTGCTGGATAACACCCGCTTCAGCACGCCGGTCGGCCCGCTGGTGCTGTCCCGATCCATCGCGCTGGACTACCGCAATGCGGAGCAAAAGATCAGCATTGGGCCACACTGCTGGACCAACCCGAATGCTGAGCTGTGCGTGCCGCAGACCATTGATGCGGGCGCGGAAGGACGCGCGCAGATCAACCTCAACCGTTTTGACCTGGCGATGCTGAAACCGTTTATGCCGGAAACCACCCAGGCCAGCGGGGTCTTCAGCGGTAAAGCGGACGTCGCGTGGGACACCACTAAAGAGGGACTGCCGCAGGGCAGCGTTACCCTCTCCGGGCGTAACGTGAAGGTGACGCAGGAGGTCAATGACGCGCCGCTGCCGGTGGCGTTCGACACCCTGAATGTGAACGCTGACCTGCGTAACAATCGTGCGGAACTGGGATGGCTTATTCGTCTGACCAACAACGGTCAGCTTGACGGACAGGTGCAAATTACCGATCCGCAAGGGCGGCGCAATCTCGGCGGCAACGTCAATATTCGCAACTTCAACCTGGCGATGGTGAATCCGATTTTCTCGCGGGGAGAAAAGGCGGCGGGGATGCTCAGCGCCAACCTGCGTCTGGCGGGGGATGCGCAAAGCCCGCAGCTGTTTGGCCAGATGCGGTTAAACGGCGTGGACATTGACGGTAACTTTATGCCGTTCGATATGCAGCCAAGCCAGCTGACGATGAACTTTAACGGCCAAAGCTCAACCCTCAGTGGCTCAGTGCTGACACAGCAGGGACAAATCAACCTGACTGGTGACGCAGACTGGAGCCAGCTCGACAACTGGCGCGCCCGTATTGCGGCCAAGGGCAGCAGGGTGCGTATCACGGTACCGCCGATGGTGCGCCTGGACGTGTCGCCAGACGTGGTCTTTGAGGCAACGCCGAGTCTCTTCACCCTGGACGGCCGCGTCGACGTGCCCTGGGCGCGCATCGTGGTTCACGAAGTGCCGGAAAGCGCGGTTGGCGTCTCCAGTGATGAAGTTATGCTCAATGAAAATCTGAAACCTGTTGAACAGAAGAGCGCTGGCATACCGATCAATAGTAATCTTATTGTGCACGTGGGGAATAACGTGCGTTTGGACGCGTTTGGGCTGAAGGCGAGACTCACGGGCGACCTGAAGGTGGCGCAGGATCAACAGGGGCTTGGCCTCAATGGACAAATCAATATTCCTGAAGGGCGCTTCCATGCCTACGGTCAGGATTTGATTGTGCGTAAAGGTGAGCTGCTGTTCTCCGGTCCACCGGATCAGCCGGTCCTGAATATCGAAGCGATCCGTAACCCGGAAGCCACCGAAGATGATGTGATTGCGGGCGTGCGCGTGACGGGCTCTGCCGACGAACCTAAGGCAGAGATCTTCTCTGACCCGGCCATGTCGCAACAGGAAGCGCTCTCTTACCTGCTGCGCGGCCAGGGTCTGGATAGCCAGCAGGGCGATGGTGCGGCAATGACGTCAATGTTAGTCGGTCTGGGGGTTGCACAAAGTGGTCAGGTTGTGGGTAAAATCGGCGAGACGTTTGGCGTAAGCAATCTGGCGCTGGACACTCAGGGCGTGGGTGACTCTTCGCAGGTAGTGGTCAGCGGCTATGTACTGCCGGGTCTACAGGTAAAATATGGCGTGGGGATCTTTGACTCACTGGCTACACTCACGTTACGTTACCGCCTGATGCCTAAGCTATATCTGGAAGCAGTGTCCGGCGTAGACCAGGCACTTGATCTGCTCTATCAGTTTGAGTTTTAGCAATGCGAATATTTGTTTACGGCAGTTTACGAACCAAGCAAGGCAACAGCCACTGGATGACCAACGCCCAGTTGCTGGGAAATTACACAATCGAAAACTATCAGCTGTACAGTCTGGGCCACTATCCAGGCGCGGTTCCGGGGAACGGAACGGTACAGGGTGAAGTTTATCGTATTGATAATGCTACGCTGGCCGAACTTGATGCCTTGCGCACCAGGGGCGGTGAATACGCTCGCCAGTTGATCCAGACGCCTTACGGCAGTGCATGGATGTACGTGTACCAACGTTCGGTCGACGGGTTAACGCTGATTGAAAGCGGTAACTGGTTAGACAGAGACCAGTTCTGAAAAACGACAACGCCACCGTAAGGTGGCGTTGTTTTTTGTTCAATCAGCTTTGTTCTGTATCCTTGCGCCGGGTTAAAAACAAAGGAATGAACAGCATGATGTACGGGGCGATAAGCCATAACAAACACAAGGAGCGTGAACGGCCATAGTAGTTTATGCACCGCGTATTGCTTGAAATGACGGGCAGAAAGAACAGTAAAAACAGCAGAATCGCATAATCGCTTCGATAAGGGATCCATAAGTAAAACATAAACCAGGCAAGCTGGAACGTCATGATGCAGAGATACTGCCCTTTGCTGTCTTTGCCATAGCAATCAAACGCCTTTATGTAGCCCATCTTTATGCTTTGAAGAAAGAAACTTAGCATGTATTACGCTCACGATCGCGACGGTCAGGAGAGTGCTCGTCAGCAACGCCCCTAAAAAATAGCTGTGGGTGATGTCAGTAGCACCAGAGCCTAAAGTATGCAATTTACTATAACCTCTATCTACTGCAACAAAAAGAGTATATAGCCCAATATTAATACAGAACTGAAGCAGACATGAAACTACAATATTTTTGGGGATTCTCTTTAATATAATGAGTAACACGTAAATAATACATGCTGAAAGGGCGAAGTAGAGCCCGTTAAATAAACTGGATACTAATGAGGGGGTTGTTTCGTTAAATATTAAATCATTGGTCCCATAATACCATGCCAGGTATTCAATATACGTGCTTCTGCCGAAGATAAACGCGGCAATGATAAGGATGGTTAAACTTACTAAATGACTTTTTTTACTCATAGTTTTGCTCCTTTTGAGAGCAGCTCTTTCATTGTCTTACTGGCTTCTAGCTGATCTTTGATTATGGCAAGATCACGCGTATTATGGTTATATTTTGCAATAGCGGTTGGTGTACCTTTTCCACCATTATCCATAAAAAAGATAATATCCTTACGACCATAAAGGAGAACATGTGGAATGGGATCTCGACCATAACTCACCGCCTGTGGCAGGGAGTGGATAGACTCTGTAGTGAGGAACCGAGGAATATTCTCAAGTTCAATATTGCCTAACGGCGTTGTGGCAACAAGGGAGCCGATAAAATCGGTTGTATACACTAGCGTATCTGTATCTTTAGTCGTGACTTTTGAACCCGTAAGGTATTTTATCTGTTGCCAAAGGGTAATATCTTTTGGGGTAACTTTAACCCCATCCATGAACATGTCTTGCTTACGTTTTAGCTGAATGACAGTACGGTGCACCTGCGTTAAAGAGGGGCTTATTTCTCCAAAGGAAGGCATAAGGCCATCGCGGGAATACAGCCTTTCAATAATAAAATAAATTCCAGTTGGGCGGGCTACATCAATGTTAATGGATGACATATGAATCCAATAATAAATGGGGATTAATGTTCATCATGACAGTATGTTGTGAACAGCCAAGCTATTCAACTACTCCCACCATAATTAATAGGGATATTTTTTTCATTTTTGAATGCCTCGCCCAAAATGAATGAGATTCTTCTTAAAAATCATCTGTAGGGCTTTTAACCAGAGAAAAAAAAAGCCCCGACGCGCGGGGCTTAGTATCAGCAGTAAGAATTACTTCTTAGCTGCACGTTCGAAAGAGGCGATGATTTCTGCTTTCGCCGCTTCTGCGTTATCCCAGCCTTCAACTTTAACCCATTTGCCTTTTTCGAGATCTTTGTAGTGCTCGAAGAAGTGGGCGATCTGCGCTTTCAGCAGCTCTGGCAGGTCGTTCACATCTTTAATGTGATCGTATTCTTTGCTCAGTTTGGTGTGCGGTACGGCAACCAGTTTCGCATCTTCACCCGCTTCGTCGGTCATTTTCAGCACGCCAACAGGACGGCAGCGAATGACGGAGCCTGGCTGCAATGGGTATGGCGTTGGGACCAGTACGTCAACCGGATCACCGTCCAGAGACAGAGTGTGGTTGATGTAGCCGTAGTTGCACGGATAGAACATGGCGGTAGACATGAAACGGTCAACGAACAGCGCACCGGTGTCTTTGTCGATTTCGTATTTGATTGGATCTGCGTTGGCCGGGATTTCGATCACAACGTAGATGTCTTCTGGCAGTTCTTTACCCGCAGGGACGTTGAGTAAGCTCATGTCGGTGTCCTTTAAAATGGATGGTAAACAAGTGGCAGGTATTATAGCCAACTGGCGCTGAAAGTCTTCGCCTGTTTTCGTCTTATCTCCCTCGCGCTTTCACTTTTCAGACCGTTTCCATGACAGGATAATCCATAAACTCAGCCGCATTTTAAATGTGGAAATGAAAGCGATTACAAACTTGTGATTAACGTTTTATTCACTTTTCTGAAGTGTGATGTAACGCAATCCGTAACATATTCCATTGGCTATAGTTCATCCGCAGAACATCTTTTAACCAACAATAACCTACCCTACGAGGACGTTCATATGTGGAAGCGCTTACTTCTTGTTACAGCAGTTTCGGCAGCCATGTCGTCTATGGCGATGGCCGCACCGTTAACCGTTGGATTTTCGCAGGTCGGATCTGAATCCGGCTGGCGCGCCGCTGAAACGAACGTGGCGAAAAGTGAGGCCGAAAAGCGCGGTATTACCCTGAAAATCGCCGATGGTCAGCAAAAGCAAGAGAATCAGATTAAAGCGGTGCGCTCTTTTATCGCTCAGGGCGTGGATGCCATCTTTATCGCCCCGGTTGTTGCCACGGGCTGGGAGCCGGTGCTGAAGGAAGCTAAAGAGGCTGAAATTCCTGTGTTCCTGCTCGACCGTTCCATCGACGTAAAAGACAAATCTCTCTATATGACCACCGTCACCGCCGATAACGTGCTGGAAGGCAAATTGATTGGTGACTGGCTGGTGAAGCAGGTGGATGGCAAGCCGTGTAACGTGGTTGAGTTGCAGGGCACCGTCGGGGCGAGCGTGGCTATCGACCGTAAGAAAGGTTTCGCGGAGGCCATCGCCAAAGCACCAAACATCAAGATCATCCGTTCTCAGTCCGGCGACTTCACCCGCAGCAAGGGTAAAGAGGTCATGGAAAGCTTCATCAAGGCAGAAAATAACGGCAAAAATATCTGCATGGTTTACGCCCACAACGACGACATGGTGATCGGCGCCATCCAGGCCATCAAAGAAGCGGGCCTGAAGCCGGGCAAAGATATTCTCACCGGCTCGATCGACGGCGTACCGGACATCTACAAAGCGATGATTGACGGCGAAGCGAACGCCAGCGTGGAGCTGACGCCGAACATGGCGGGCCCGGCATTCGATGCGCTGGAGAAATTCAAGAAAGACGGCACCCAGCCTGAGAAGTTGACCATCACCAAATCCACGCTCTACCTGCCGGACACGGCGAAAGAAGAGTTAGAGAAGAAGAAAAATATGGGCTACTAAGCTCAGCCCCCCTCACCCTAGCCCTCTCCCCGGAGGGGAGAGGGAAAAGGGCAGTTTGGGCAGAAAATTAAAGACTGGCACGAATAATCCCCTCTCCCCTCCGGGGAGAGGGTCAGGGTGAGGGGAAACCATGACCACCGAACAACACCAGGAAATCCTCCGCACAGAGGGCCTGAGTAAATTTTTCCCTGGCGTTAAGGCGCTGGATAACGTTGATTTCAGCCTGCGGCGTGGGGAGATCATGGCGTTGCTCGGCGAAAACGGGGCGGGGAAGTCGACGCTGATTAAAACCCTGACCGGGGTCTATCACGCCGATCGCGGCGCTATCTGGCTGGAAGGTAATGCTATTTCGCCCAAAAACACCGCGCATGCGCAGCAACTGGGGATCGGCACGGTCTACCAGGAAGTGAACCTGCTGCCAAACATGTCGGTAGCGGATAACCTGTTTATTGGCCGCGAGCCCAGACGTTTTGGCCTGCTGCGCCGCAAAGAGATGGAAGCGCGCGCCGCGAAGCTGATGGAATCGTATGGCTTCTCTCTCGACGTGCGCGAACCGCTGAACCGTTTTTCCGTGGCGATGCAGCAGATCGTGGCGATCTGTCGCGCTATCGATCTCTCGGCGAAAGTGCTGATCCTCGATGAACCCACCGCCAGCCTCGATACCCAGGAAGTGGAGATGCTTTTTACCCTGATGCGCCAGCTGCGCGATCAGGGCGTGAGCCTGATCTTTGTTACGCACTTCCTCGATCAGGTTTACGAGGTAAGCGACCGTATTACGGTGCTGCGCAACGGCGGCTTTGTCGGCTGCCGGGAAACCCGCGAGCTGCCGCAGATTGAGCTGGTCAAAATGATGCTGGGCCGCGAGCTGGAGACCAACGCACTCCAGCGCGCGGGCCGTACGCTGCTGAGCGAAAAACCGATCGCCGCGTTTCACGATTACGGCAGAAAAGGGACCATCGCGCCGTTTAACCTCGAGGTACGCCCCGGTGAAATTGTGGGTCTGGCAGGGCTGTTAGGCTCCGGGCGCACCGAAACCGCCGAAGTGATCTTCGGGATCAAACCTGCCGACAGCGGAACGGCGCTGATCAAAGGCAAACCACAAACGCTACGTTCACCACATCAGGCGTCGTGCCTCGGCGTGGGCTTCTGCCCGGAGGACAGAAAAACGGACGGGATTATTGCCGCCGCCTCGGTGCGGGAAAACATCATTCTGGCGCTACAGGCCCAGCGCGGCTGGCTGCGTCCGATCCCTAAGCGCGAGCAGAACGCCATTGCCGAGCGCTTCATCCGCCAGCTCGGTATCCGTACCCCGAGCGCGGAACAGCCCATCGAGTTCCTTTCGGGCGGTAATCAGCAGAAGGTGTTGCTCTCGCGCTGGCTGCTGACCAAACCGCAGTTCCTGATCCTCGACGAGCCCACGCGCGGTATCGACGTGGGCGCGCATGCCGAAATCATCCGGCTTATCGAAACGCTGTGCGCCGACGGTCTGGCGCTGCTGGTGATCTCGTCTGAGCTGGAGGAGCTGGTTGGCTATGCCGATCGCGTCATCATCATGCGCGATCGCAGGCAGGTGGCAGAGATCCCGCTGGATAAACTGTCGGTTCCGGCGATCATGAATGCCATCGCGGCGTAAGGAGTCATATGTGATGTCCCGTTCTCTTTCGCAAACTGGCGAAGCGAAGCGCCGCTTCAGCTGGCCGACCGGCACGCCGCAAATCGTGGCGCTGCTGCTGGTGCTGCTGGTGGATAGCCTGGTGGCTCCGCATTTCTTCCAGATCGTCGTGCAGGATGGCCGCCTGTTTGGTAGCCCGATCGACATCTTAAACCGTGCCGCGCCCGTGGCGCTGCTGGCGATTGGCATGACGCTGGTGATTGCCACCGGCGGGATTGACCTCTCCGTCGGTGCGGTAATGGCGATTGCGGGCGCCACCGCCGCCTCGATGACCGTTGCCGGGCACAGCCTGCCGGTGGTTCTGCTGGCCGCGCTGGGCTCCGGTGTATTAGCCGGGCTGTGGAACGGCATTCTGGTCGCGGTGCTCAAGATCCAGCCGTTTGTCGCGACGTTGATTTTGATGGTGGCCGGGCGCGGTGTGGCGCAGCTTATCACCTCCGGTCAAATCGTCACCTTTACCTCCCCGAATCTTGCGTGGATTGGCAGCGGTAATTTTCTGTTCTTCCCGACCCCGGTAATCGTCGCGCTCGTGACGCTGGTGGTGTTCTGGCTTTTCACCCGCAAAACGGCGCTCGGGATGTTCATCGAAGCGGTGGGAATTAACATTCGGGCCGCGAAAAACGCCGGGGTAAATACACGGCTGATGGTGATGCTGACCTACGTGCTGAGCGGCGTCTGTGCTGCGATTGCCGGGGTGATTGTGGCGGCCGACATTCGCGGGGCGGATGCCAACAACGCCGGACTCTGGCTGGAGCTTGATGCGATCCTCGCGGTGGTTATCGGCGGTGGGTCGCTGATGGGCGGACGTTTTAATCTGCTGCTCTCGGTGGTGGGGGCGTTAATTATTCAGGGTATGAATACCGGTATTTTGCTCTCCGGGTTCCAGCCGGAGCTTAATCAGGTCGTCAAAGCGGTCGTGGTGCTTATCGTACTTATCGTGCAGTCGCCGCGCTTTATCACTCTCATTAAGGGGTTCCGCGGTCATGATAAAACGTAATTTGCCGTTAATGATCACGCTGGGCGTGTTCGTGCTGGGATACCTTTACTGCCTGACCCAGTTCCCGGGCTTCGCCTCCACGCGGGTGATTTGCAACATCCTGACCGACAACGCCTTTTTAGGCATTATCGCCGTTGGCATGACGTTTGTGATCCTCTCCGGCGGGATCGATCTCTCCGTTGGGTCGGTGATCGCCTTTACCGGCGTGTTCCTTGCTAAAGCGATTGGCTTTTGGGGCATTTCGCCGCTACTGGCGTTCCCGCTGGTGCTGATTATGGGCTGCGCGTTCGGCGCCTTTATGGGGCTTTTGATCGACGCGCTGAAAATCCCGGCGTTTATCATCACCCTCGCCGGGATGTTCTTCCTGCGCGGCGTGAGCTATCTGGTGTCGGAGGAGTCAATTCCGATTAACCATCCGATCTACGACACGCTCTCCAGCCTGGCGTGGAAAATTCCCGGCGGAGGGCGCCTGAGCGCAATGGGGCTGCTGATGCTGGGCGTGGTGGTGATCGGGATCTTCCTCGCTCACCGTACCCGGTTTGGTAACCAGGTTTATGCCATTGGCGGCAGCGCCACGTCCGCGAACCTGATGGGGATTTCCACGCGCAGCACCACCATCCGCATCTATATGCTTTCGACCGGCCTTGCCACGCTCGCGGGGATTGTGTTTTCGGTATACACCCAGGCAGGCTATGCCCTGGCGGGGGTGGGCGTTGAGCTTGACGCCATTGCCTCGGTGGTGATTGGCGGTACGCTGCTCAGCGGCGGGGTAGGGACGGTGCTCGGTACGCTGTTTGGCGTGGCGATCCAGGGGCTGATTCAGACCTACATCAACTTCGACGGCACGCTCAGCTCCTGGTGGACCAAAATCGCCATCGGTATTCTGCTGTTTATTTTTATCGCGCTCCAGCGCGGCCTGACGGTGCTGTGGGAGAACCGCCAGAGCTCGCCTGTTACCCGTGTGAATACATCTTTAACAGGGCGATAACATGCTGAAATTGCTTAAACTCTAAACATTTTCCGGTAGCGGTCGATACTCTTTTTTTATGCCCAGAAATATCTCGCTACCGGAAATAACATCATGCTTAAAACGCTATCGATTCGTACCGGCTTGCTCTCTTTACTGGCCGTTATGACCCTTCTGCTGCTGATTGTCAGCGGCATTGGCATTTATGCCCTTACGCAAAGTTCCGCTTCTCTCCAGCGCATCAATCATCTTCAGGGTGAACAGATGGTGCAGCTGAATGCCGGCTATACGCTGATCCTGCGCGCGCGTAACGAAGCGGGACAGGCCGTCCGCATGATGGAGGTCGGCCTGCTGGACGATGCGGCCAGGGCGGTCAAAACCATTAACCAGGAAGTGGCGCTGGCACAGAAAACGCTGAAGGGCGTGATCGGCGGCGGCGTGGCGGATGAGCAGGGGCAAAAGCTGCTGGATAACGTCGCCGCGAGCCTGGCGGTGTACAGCCAGCAGGGTATCAGCCCGATGCTGAAAGCCCTGAACGAGCAAAGTGCGGACGGCTATTACGATCTGCTGGAAAGCAAGCTGGTCCCGGTGGCGAAGCAGTTTGATAACGATATGCAGGCGTTCCAGACGTGGAGCGAGGCGCGCGGCAAAGCGGAGGTGAGCGCCGTGCAGGCGAGTAAAACCCGTGTGCTGATCCTGATTATCGTCGCGGCGCTGCTGACGGCAGGCATTATCGTGCTGGCCTGGCTGGTGCTGCGCCATATGCTGCTCAAGCCGCTTTCAGCCTCAATTGTCCAGCTGGAGCACGTAGCGGCCGGGGATTTAACCCACACCCTGAACGCGCCCGCGAGCCAGGAATTTAATCGCCTCAACGCGGTCATCGAAGAGATGCGCCAGTCGCTGATGAATTCCGTTCTGCGGGTGCGTGACGCCAGCTCGCAGATTGATACCGGCAGCCGCGAGCTGACGGCAGGGAACCTGAACCTGGCCCAGCGCACGGAATCCACCGCCACCTCGCTGGAGCAGACGGCCGCCAGCATGGAAGAGATCACCGCCACGGTGAAACTTAACGCCGATAACGCCGGGCAGGCGCACCAGCTGGCGCAGTCGGTCTCCGATACCGCCGATCGCGGCAGCGAAATGGTCTGCTACGTCATCGAGAAGATGCGCGACATCGCCGGCAGCTCGACGCGCATCGCCGATATCCTGAGCGTCATCGACGGCATTGCCTTCCAGACCAATATTCTGGCGCTGAACGCCTCCGTGGAAGCGGCGCGCGCGGGCGAGCAGGGACGGGGTTTTGCGGTCGTGGCGGGTGAGGTGCGCAATCTCGCCAGCCGCAGTGCCGATGCGGCGAAAGAGATCCGCTCGCTTATCAGCGATTCGCAAACCCAGGTGAACGAGGGCAGCGAGCTGGCGCAACAGGCCGGTGAGACGATGGACGAGATCGCTACCGAAGTGCTGCGTATGACCAAACTGATGCGAGAAATTGCGACGGCGTCTCAGGAGCAGAGCCGCGGTATTGAGCAGGTTAACATTGCCGTCAATCAGATGGATGAAACGGCGCAACAAAATGCGGCGCTGGTTCAGC
Source organism: Enterobacter cloacae complex sp. P29RS (assembly GCF_014893445.1). Classification (NCBI taxonomy): domain Bacteria; kingdom Pseudomonadati; phylum Pseudomonadota; class Gammaproteobacteria; order Enterobacterales; family Enterobacteriaceae; genus Enterobacter; species Enterobacter cloacae complex sp. P29RS. The sequence continues at coordinate 115,420 of NZ_JADBPZ010000003.1, forward strand.
AGTCCTCTGTGGCAACGCGTTCCCTGGAGGAACAATCGCGCGAGCTGATGGAGGCGATGGCATCCTTCAAACTGACGGCGCAAACGGCATGATAAAAATAGGGGAGCCTGTCGGGCTCCCCTATTTACGCGTTACGCGTCCGGGAATTCGCGGATCATGCGTTCAACGTCTTCCACCATGTGGTCGTTGCCGACAAAGAACGAACGGCGCTGGTGCAGGCTTTCCGGCACGATATCCAGAATACGCTCTTTACCGTCACTCGCTTTGCCGCCTGCCTGTTCGGCCAGGAATGCCATCGGGTTGCACTCGTACAGCAGACGCAGTTTTCCGTCCGGGTGGCTGGCGGTGCTTGGGTAGAGGTAAATACCACCCTTCAGCAGGTTACGGTGGAAATCCGCCACCAGCGAGCCGATATAGCGCGAGGTGTACGGGCGCTGGGTGGCTTTATCCTCTTCCTGGCAGAATTTGATGTACTTCTTCACGCCATTCGGGAATCGGATGTAGTTGCCTTCGTTGATGGAGTAGGTATTGCCCTTCTCCGGGAAGCGCATGCGCTCCTGGCTCAGACAGAAAACGCCCAGCGACGGATCGTAGGTAAAGGCGTGCACGCCGCAGCCGGTGGTGTACACCAGCATGGTGGATGAGCCATACACCACGTAACCGGCAGCAACCTGCTTGCTGCCCGGCTGCAGGAAGTCTTCTTCCGTCACCGGTGTGCCAACCGGGGTGACGCGACGGTAGATGGAGAAAATGGTACCGACAGAAACGTTAACGTCGATGTTGGAGGAGCCGTCCAGCGGATCCATCAGAACAACGTATTTTGCGTGTTCACACCCTTCGAATACGACGATCTCATCTTCTTCTTCAGAGGCGATACCCGCAACGATGTCGCGCGCGCGCAGTGCTGCTTTCAGTTTTTCATTGGCGAACAGGTCGAGTTTCTGCTGAACCTCACCCTGAACGTTCTCGGCACCGCTGGCACCCAGGATATCGACCAGACCGGCCTTGTTGATATCGCGGTGGATGATCTTAGCGCCCAGCTTTATTGCCGACAGCAAAGCAGTGAGCTCACCCGTAGCATGAGAGAACTCGTGCTGCTTTTCGACAATAAATTCACCTAACGTTTTCATAACACTTTCCCTGCATCTTATGTTGAGTAAAGCGGTTGATGTCCAACAATCTTAACAAACATTCAAATATTAGCGCAGAGGTGAATCGCGCCAGCAAAATACGGATTTACCTGAAATGCGTTTCACAGCCGCTGACATGTGAGTAAAATGTGCGCCACATTGAAGAAGGATAGTGACGTATGCGCATTCATATATTGGGGATTTGTGGCACTTTCATGGGCGGACTGGCAATGCTGGCGCGCTCGCTGGGCCATGAAGTGACAGGTTCGGACGCCAATGTGTATCCGCCGATGAGCACGCTGCTGGAGAAGCAGGGGATTTCTCTGATTCAGGGATATGACGCCAGCCAGCTCGAGCCGCAGCCGGATCTGGTGATCGTTGGTAACGCCATGACCCGTGGGAATCCATGCGTTGAAGCGGTGCTGGAACGTAATATCCCGTACATGTCTGGCCCGCAGTGGCTGCATGACTTTGTCCTGCGCGACCGCTGGGTTGTCGCCGTTGCCGGGACGCACGGCAAAACCACCACCGCCGGTATGGCGACCTGGATCCTCGAAGCCTGCGGCTACAAGCCGGGGTTCGTGATCGGCGGCGTGCCGGGGAATTTCGACGTCTCCGCGCGTCTGGGCGACAGCCCGTTCTTTGTGATTGAAGCGGATGAATACGACTGCGCGTTCTTCGACAAGCGCTCCAAGTTCGTGCATTACTGCCCACGCACGCTGATCCTCAACAACCTTGAGTTCGATCACGCGGATATCTTTGACGACCTGAAAGCGATTCAGAAACAGTTCCACCATCTGGTGCGCATTGTTCCGGGTCAGGGCCGCATTATCCTGCCGGAGAACGATATCAACCTGAAGCAGACTATGGCGATGGGGTGCTGGAGCGAGCAGGAGCTGGTTGGCGAGCAGGGGCACTGGCAGGCGAAAAAGCTCAACGCGGATGCTTCCGAATGGGAAGTGCTGCTCGACGGCGAAAAAGTGGGCGAAGTGAAGTGGGGCCTGGTGGGCGAGCACAATATGCACAACGGCCTGATGGCGATCGCCGCGGCGCGTCACGTGGGCGTACTGCCTGCGGATGCCGCCAATGCGCTGGGTTCATTCATTAACGCCCGCCGCCGTCTGGAGCTGCGTGGTGAAGCGAATGGCGTGACGGTGTACGACGATTTCGCGCACCACCCAACCGCCATTCTGGCGACGCTTGCCGCATTGCGTGGCAAAGTTGGCGGCACCGCGCGTATTCTGGCCGTGCTGGAACCGCGTTCGAACACCATGAAAATGGGGATATGCAAAGACGATCTCGCGCCGTCCTTAGGGCGTGCCGACGAGGTCTTCCTCCTGCAACCGCAGCATATTCCGTGGCAGGTGGCCGAAGTGGCCGACGCCTGCATTCAGCCAGCGCACTGGAGTGCGGACGTGGATGTCTTAGCGGATATGGTGGTGAAAGCCGCACAGCCTGGCGATCACATTCTGGTGATGAGCAACGGCGGGTTTGGTGGGATCCATCAGAAGCTGCTGGACGGTCTGGCGAAGAAAGCCGCGGCCGCAGAGTAAAAAAAGGCCCGGTGGCGTTAGCGCTTACCGGGCCTACATTATCTCTTCTCCCTCTCCCCTTTGGGGAGAGGGCTGGGGTGAGGGGTTTACTCTTCGTTCTCAGACAGCTCGCGCAGATACTGGAAAATCAGACGCGCAGACTTCGGCGGCTTATTCCCTTCTTTCTCTTTCTTCGCGTTACGGATCAAAGAACGCAGCTGCTGGCGGTCGGCATTCGGCCACAGGTTCAGCACTTCAGGTACCGCGTCATCACCTTGCTCGATCAGACGGTCGCGGATCTGCTCCAGCTTATGGAACAGCGCAACCTGCTGGTTGTGGCGGTTCTTCAGTTTATCCAGCGCCTGACGGATCGGCTCAACATCGCGCTGACGCAGCAGTTTCCCGATAAGCTGAAGCTGGCGGCGACGCCCTTCTTTCTTGATTTTCTGTGCCAGTTCAATGGCATCACGCAGATCCTGGTCGAGCGGGATCTTATCCAGCGCGTTCTTACCCAGTTCTACCATTTCTGCGCCAAGCTGTTTTAACTCTTCGGCGTCACGTTTAATTTCACTTTTACTGACCCAGATGATCTCATCATCTTCGTCTTCGATGTCATCACCGGGAACGTCGTCGAGCCAGTCTTCGGGCTGCTTAGTCATGTCAGGCTCCTTAAAAAAAGAGGCTAATGTTACCAGTTAAGACGCGCACTGAAAAACGGTTCTCTGTTAGACTTCACTTAACTCTCTCTTACAGTATGGCATTTGCGATGAAAGTAACCTCACAAGTTGAAGCGCAGCGTAAGATCCTGGAAGAAGCCGTCTCCACCGCGCTGATGCTCGCTTCAGGTAAATCAGATGGCGCCGAAGTGGCGGTCAGCAAAACCACCGGCATTAGCGTGAGCACCCGCTATGGCGAAGTGGAGAATGTAGAATTTAACAGCGATGGCGCGCTGGGGATCACGGTGTATCACCAGAATCGCAAAGGCAGCGCGTCGTCTACCGATCTCAGCCCGGATGCCATCGCCCGTACAGTGCAGGCGGCGCTGGATATCGCGCGGTACACCTCCCCGGATCCTTACGCTGGCGTGGCTGATAAAGAGCTGCTGGCGTTTGACGCGCCGGATCTCGATCTGTTCCATCCGGCGGAAGTGACCCCGGATGAGGCCATTGAGCTGGCCTCGCGCGCCGAGCAGGCGTCTTTGCAGGCTGACAAACGCATCACCAATACCGAAGGCGGCAGCTTTAACAGCCACTACGGCATCAAAGTGTTTGGTAACTCCCATGGCATGTTGCAGGGGTACTGCTCAACCCGCCACTCGCTTTCCAGCTGCGTGATCGCCGAAGAGAACGGCGATATGGAGCGTGATTACGCGTATACCATTGGCCGCGCGCTGGGGGATTTGCAGTCTCCGGAGTGGGTGGGAAAAGAGTGCGCCGAACGTACGCTGTCACGCCTCTCGCCGCGTAAACTCTCCACCATGAAAGCCCCGGTCATTTTTGCCAACGAAGTGGCAACCGGTCTGTTTGGTCATCTGGTGGGGGCGATTGCGGGTGGTTCGGTGTACCGTAAATCGACCTTCCTGCTCGACTCGCTGGGCAAGCAGATCCTGCCGGAATGGTTGACCATCGAAGAGCACCCGCACCTGCTGAAAGGGCTGGCCTCCACGCCGTTCGACAGCGAAGGCGTGCGCACGGAGCGCCGGGATATCGTTAAAGACGGCATTCTGACCCAGTGGCTGCTGACCAACTACTCCGCGCGTAAGCTGGGGCTGAAAAGCACCGGGCACGCGGGCGGCATTCATAACTGGCGCATTGCCGGGCAGGGCCTGAATTTTGAACAGATGCTGAAAGAGATGGGCACCGGTCTGGTGGTCACCGAGCTGATGGGGCAGGGCGTGAGCGGTATCACCGGCGACTACTCTCGCGGCGCAGCGGGCTTCTGGGTGGAAAACGGTGAAATTCAGTATCCGGTGAGCGAAATCACCATCGCCGGCAACCTCAAGGACATGTGGCGCAATATTGTTACGGTCGGTAACGATATTGAAACACGCAGCAATATTCAGTGTGGTTCTGTATTACTGCCGGAGATGAAAATCGCCGGGCAATAATCCCCGTAAAAGCGTGATTTATAATAAAAAAGGAAGTGAGCAATGCGTAAACACCTGTTAGCGATCGTCGCGGCTTCAACGCTGGTTCTTGGTTCATCTGCGTTTGCTGCCGATCTTGAAGACAACATGGACATCCTCAGTCAAAACCTGAAGGTGGTGCAGAAAACCGACGATGCGGCGGAGATGAAAGACGCACTGACCAAAATGCGTGAAGCGGCGCTGGATGCGCAAAAAGCGACGCCGCCGAAGCTGGAAAGCAAAGCGGCGGACAGCGCCGAGATGAAAGACTACCGCCACGGTTTTGACGTGCTGGTCGGCCAGATCGACGGCGCGCTGAAGCTGGCGAACGAAGGCAAAGTGAAGGAAGCCCAGGCGGCAGCCGACCAGTTTGCGGCGACCCGCAACGCGTATCACAAAAAGTATCGTTGATAGTCTGGATGAGCGGGGCGCGTTAAGCATCCCCGCTCACACTCTTCTCCCTCCCCATAAGAAAACCTTATCCCCGTCACATTTCTACGAGCCTGCTCGTAATCTTTTCCACTCCGCTTACCTGTTTAGTGCCGCGTAATAGCGTGATATTCATCACGTAAATCCAGCGATTAATCCAGATTCACCGCATTTATGTGGCACAGATCACTGCCGCGGCTCGCCTTTCCACTTCGAAGTGGAAAACAACTCGCTACAAACAACGCCCCCTCGACGTTAGTTTTATTCCAGAGCCATTAACGGGGTAAGACGAGTGATTAACGGAGCGGTAATGAACGACGTTGGGGAACAGGCGGTGCAAACAGAACAGCTCGCGAACACCATGCTTCAGCAGGTCTACGCCCTGCTGGCCCGGCACAACATCATCCCCAACGCGGTACAGGAGCAGATGCTGACCTCCCACGTTCGCGCAATGGCGCACCGGTCTGTGACCGGCGAGCCGCTGCCGGAGGTTGAAGCAGAGCTGTTCGACGAAATTTCACCAGATTCAATGCAACTTGCCCGTGAAGTGGTAGCGCAGTTTGGCAATCTTCCTGATGAAGAAGCCTGGCTGCTCTCCGTTCACTTCGAAGTCGCGAAAGACAACCTTTAAGGAGCAACACATGGAACAGATTACAGTCGTGATTGGCGATCGCCTGGGTAAAGGTCAGAAAGTGGCTGCGGGTGTGGAAAAAGCCGGCGGACGCGCGGTTGTCGTACCGGGCATGGCAGCGGATATGAAGCTCGGTGACGTGATGAAAGCAGAAAACGCCACCTTCGGGATCTCGTTCTGCGGCAGCGGCGGCGCGGGTGCCATCACCGCCCAGACCAAATACGGCTACAAGGCCAAATACGGCATGCGCTCCGTGGATGAGGGGGTGACCGCTATCAACGAAGGCTGCAACGTGCTGGGCTTTGGCTTTATGGATAAAGAAGAGCTGGGCGAGCGTCTGGTACAGGCGTGGCAGAAGAAATACGGCGCGTAAGCATGAAAGAACAGTTCACGACCACGGTGAGAGTGAAGGGGAAGGGCGATGCCAAAGCGCGCGCCTTTGCCGACGCCCTCAACCACGTACAGGCCGCGGTGATGAAAGCCTCACCGCATATCTTACTGCGTATTGAGCCACAGGATGTGCAGGTTGTTCAGGCGCAAGAAGCGGTGCGAAAAGAAGCGTTTTTGTTCTTCTTTCTGCGTCGGGAAAGACGCACCTACAGCGTGGAGCTGGATGTGACCGTCAACGTGACCGCCATCAATCTCGACCAGGTGGATTTCGTCACGCAACGCTGATTATTCATAAAAGGGCAGACTGATGTTCTTAATTATATTAATAAAATCGCTCATCATTGGCGGCCTGGTTGGCGTCGGTGTTGGAGCCGGGGCTGCACGCATGTTTCATGCGCCTACCACTCAGGGTATGGGCGCGTTTCGTACATTGGGGGAACTGAACTCCTGTGAAGGGGATCCGGCGTCCCACTTCTCCTTTGGGTTAGGTTTCTTCTTTAACGCCTGGGCCTCTTCCGTGGCCGCAGGTGCCTTCACACAGGACGTTGACCACCGCATCATCCCGAACTGGGGTGCTGCTGCACTGATGATCAAAAACCGTAACGTCGGTGAAACGCTGCATGACCCGCGCAAAATGGCGATTGCCTGCGGCATTATCGGCATGATTGTCGTGACCTTCCTTAACCTGACCGCCTCCTCCGTTCCGGCTGCGCTTCAGGTCACCGCCGTGAAGGTGCTGGTGCCTGCCGCGAACCTGCTGGTCAACACCGTGATGCCGGTGATCTTCTGGCTGGCAGCCATCGACGCGGGTAAAAAATCGGGCTTCTGGGCCACCATCTTTGGCGGCGCAGCGCAGCTGATCATGGGTAACGCCGTGCCGGGCCTGGTGCTGGGGATCCTGATCGGTAAAGGCGTGGAAGAGAGCGGCTGGAACCACGTCACCAAAGTGATGATGGCGGCGATCGTCCTGCTGTTTGTGCTGAGCGGCTTCTTCCGCGGCTTCGACATGAAGATGATCGAATCCTTCCATCTGACCGTGCCGAACTGGCTCGATATGATCCACAACTCGCTCAGCGGTAAATAACAGGAGCCTCTAAATGGAACAGAATAAAGGTTTTTGGTATGCCGACTGGTCGTTCCCGATCTTCGTTGGCCTGCTCTCCTCCGGCGTCTTCGCCGGGACGCACATGTACTACCTCTACGGTATCGGCGCGTTTAACGAAGTGGCCTTCGTGGCAATGCTGAAAGCGGGAATCGATACCGGCGTTTACGGCGCGGTGGCGGCGTTCGGCGCAAGCTTCCTTTTCGCCCGTATCATCGAAGGGTCGCTGGTCGGGATTCTCGACATCGGCGGGGCGATCCAGACCGGCGTGGGCCTCGGCGTACCGGCGCTGCTGCTGGGCGCGGGGATCATGTTCCCGGTGACCAACTTTATTGCCTCGCTGATTACCGGCCTGGTGATTGGTCTGGCGATTGGCTACGTCATCATCCTGGCGCGTAAGTTCACCATCAACCAGAGTAACTCCACCTACGGTGCAGACGTGATGATGGGCGCGGGTAACGCCTCCGGCCGCTTCCTCGGGCCGTTGATTATCCTCAGCGCCATGACCGCCTCCATTCCAATCGGCGTCGGTTCCCTGGTGGGCGCGCTGCTGTTCTACATCTGGCAGAAGCCGATTACCGGTGGCGCCATCCTCGGCGCAATGATTTTGGGCTGGCTGTTCCCGGTCGCCCTTTAATACCTGCGGGCGCTTCGGTGCCCGCCTTATCAGGAGAACCCCATGTTTGATCTACTCCTGCGCCGTGCGCGCCTCGCCGACGATACCCTGACCGATATCGCCATTCAGGACGGGAAGATCGCCGCGACAGGCCAAATTGACGCTCCCGCTCGTAAAACGGTTGAGCTTAACGGTGACGTGTTCGTCAGCGCGGGCTGGATTGACTCCCACGTCCACTGCTACCCGAACTCCCCGATCTACCACGACGAGCCGGACAGCGTGGGCATTGCCACCGGCGTCACCACCGTGGTGGACGCGGGCAGTACCGGGGCCGACGACGTGGATGATTTTTACGCCATTACCCGCAAAGCATCCACCGAGGTGTTTGCCCTGCTGAACATCTCCCGCGTGGGGCTGATTGCCCAGAACGAGCTGGCCAATATGGCCAATATTGATGCTGATGCGGTGAAGCAGGCGGTGACGCGCTACCCGGATTTTATCGTCGGCCTGAAGGCGCGCATGAGCAGCAGCGTGGTCGGTGAAAACGGCATTACCCCGCTGGAGCGCGCGAAAGCGATTCAAAAAGAGAATGGCGACCTGCCGCTGATGGTGCACATCGGCAACAACCCGCCGAACCTTGATGAGATTGCCGAGCTGTTAAGCTCCGGCGACATCATTACCCACTGCTACAACGGCAAGCCCAACCGCATTCTGACGCCCTCCGGCGAGCTGCGCGCCTCCATTACGTCTGCGCTGAAGCGCGGCGTGCGTCTGGACGTCGGCCACGGCACGGCGAGCTTCAGCTTTGAGGTGGCGAAACGCGCCATCGCGATGGGCATTCTGCCGCACACCATCAGCTCGGATATCTACTGCCGCAACCGCATCAACGGCCCGGTCGGCTCGCTGGCAAGCGTGATGTCGAAATTCCTCGCCATCGGCATGTCATTGCCGCAGGTGATTGACTGCGTCACCGCCAACGCCGCCGACGGCCTGCGCCTGACGCGCAAAGGCCGCATTCAGCCTGGCCTCGACGCTGACCTGACGCTGTTCACCCTTAAACGCCAGCCGACGGTGCTGACGGATGCTGAAAACGACAGCCTGCAGGCTGAACACATTCTGGTGCCGCTTGCCGCGATCCGCGCGGGCAAGGGCTACATGACCGAACAAGGGAGCACGGAACATGCCTTCGATTTATGAGAAGTACAACTTAAAGCAGGTTATCAACACCTCTGGCCGCATGACGGCGCTGGGTGTCTCCACGCCGCGCCCGGAAGTGGTGCAGGCGGCGATGGACGGCATGAATCACTACTTCGAGATAAAGGATCTGGTCAATAAAACCGGCGAATACATCGCGAAGTTGCTGGAGGTGGAAGGCGCAACGGTGGTCTCCTGCGCGTCGGCGGGCATTGCCCAGTCCGTGGCGGCGGTACTGGTGAAAGACAGCGACTGGCTGCTGGAAAACCTGCACGTCACACCGATTGAGAACAACGAGATCGTCCTGCCGAAAGGCCACAACGTTAACTTTGGCGCGCCGGTAGGCACCATGGTAGCGCTGGGCGGCGGCAGGCTGGTGGAAGCGGGCTACGCCAACGAATGCTCTGCCGAACAGCTGGCGGCAGCGATCACCCCGCGTACAGCGGCTATCCTCTACATTAAATCGCACCACTGCGTACAGAAAAGCATGCTCAGCGTCGAGCAGGCGGCGGTGGTGGCGCGTAAACACGACCTGCCGCTGATCGTTGATGCCGCAGCGGAAGAAGATCTGCATACCTATTACCGCTCCGGCGCGGACCTGGTGATCTACAGCGGCGCGAAGGCGATTGAAGGCCCAACCAGCGGCCTGGTGATCGGCAAAACCCAGTACGTTGAGTGGGTGAAGCGCCAGACGGCGGGCATTGGCCGCGCGATGAAGGTGGGCAAAGAGGGGATCCTCGGCCTGACCTGCGCCATCGAACACTACCTGACGGCCACCAGGGAGAGCGGGGCCGAGATGGTGGCGAAGATGACGCCGTTTATTGACGCGCTCAACACCCTGAACGGCGTCACCGCCCGCGTGGTCTGGGACAGCGCGGGTCGCGATATCGCGCGCACCGAGATTAAGTTTGACGAAGCGACCACCGGCGTCGGCACCGGTGACCTGGTGAACGCGCTCAAGCAGGGCGAATACGCCATTTACTTCCGTGGCTATAAAGCTAACGAAGGGATTATCGAAGCGGATGTACGCAGCGTGAATGCTGATCAGCTGAACATCGTGTACCGCCGTATTAGCGAAGTATTAGGACAGGAGAAAAACGCATGAAACTGACCCCCAACTTTTACCGTGACCGCGTCTGCCTGAACGTGCTGGCAGGATCGAAATCCAACGCCAGCGCCATTTACGAGGCGGCGGAAGGTCATGTGCTGGTGGGCGTGCTCTCCAAAAATTACCCCGACGTGGCGAGCGCCGTCGCGGATATGCGCGAGTACGCGGCACTGATTGATAACGCGCTCTCCGTGGGGCTGGGCGCAGGCGATCCGAACCAGTCGGCGATGGTGAGTGAAATCTCCCGCCAGGTACAGCCGCAGCACGTCAATCAGGTCTTTACCGGCGTGGCCGCCAGCCGCGCGCTGCTGGGGCAGAATGAGTCCGTGGTCAACGGCCTGGTCTCCCCGACCGGCACCGTCGGCATGGTTAAAATTTCCACCGGCCCGCTGAGCAGCAACGCGCCGGACGGCATTGTGCCGGTTGAAACCGCTATCGCCCTGCTGAAAGATTTCGGCGGAAGCTCAATCAAGTACTTCCCGATGGGCGGCCTCAAGTGCCGTGACGAGTATAAAGCGGTGGCGGAAGCCTGCGCCCGTCACGACTTCTGGCTGGAGCCGACCGGGGGAATCGATCTGGAGAACTTTGAGGAGATCCTGCAGATCGCCCTGGACGCGGGCGTGAGCAAAATCATCCCGCATATCTACAGCTCGATTATCGACAAAGCCAGCGGCGACACGCGTCCGGAAGATGTGCGTACGCTGCTGGAGATGACGAAGAAGCTGGTGAAGTAGAACCTGCCCTTCACCCAGCCCTCTCCCCAAAGGGGAGAGGGTGTAATCGTCCCCTCTCCCCTTTGGGGAGAGGGTTAGGGTGAGGGGAAACACACCGCACACACCCGAAGGAGCCACCATGCACACCCGTACCCTGCTTGTCGCTTCACTCTCAATGCTCGCCACCGCCGCTGTCGCCCAGACGCAATACGCCTGGGTGGGTACCTATAATCCCAACGGCGAAGGGCTGTACCGTTTTACCGTCGACCCGCAAACCGGCGCGCTCGATAACAAAACGCTGGTGAGCCAACTCCCGAACGCTGCGCAGCTTACCGTCTCGCACGACGGCAAAACGCTCTACCTGGCAAGCGAGGTGGAGCAGGGCGTGGTGCAGGCGTTGCGAATAGGCGATAACGGCGCGCTGAGCGAGCTGAGTCAGGTGGCCTCCGGCGGCGCGGGGCCGGTGTATCTTTCCCTGACGCCGAACGGCAAACATTTGCTGGTGGCGAACTACGTCAGCGGATCGATCGCGGTGCTGCCCGTTAACGCAGACGGCAGCCTGGGCGATGCTACGGACACCCATCAGGACAAAGGCGAACCGGGCGCGGCAAAGCCGGAAGCTGCCGTCGAGGGCAGTTTCGCCATCAGCGATCATAACGGCCCTCACGCGCACATGATCGCCGCCGATCCGAGCGGGAAATACGTTTTTTCCACCGATCTGGGGCTGGATCGCATCTATCAGTACCGTTTTGACGATCGAACCGGAAAGCTGACCCCGAACGATCCGCCGTTTATCCGCGCCTCCTCAAAAGGGGCCGGGCCGCGCCATTTCGTCTTTACGCCGAAGGGGGATGCCCTGTGGCTGATTAACGAAGAAGCCTCTACGCTCACCCATTATGCGCTGGACAGCAACGGCAGGCTGAAAGAGGGTAAAACGATTTCAGCCTTGCCGGACGGTTATAAAGGCACCAGTTTTGCCGCCGGGCTGGCGCTAAGCGCCGACGGGAAACAGCTGTATGTCGCTAACCGTTTGCATAACAGCATCGGGCACTTTACCGTAACGGCGGAGGGCACGCTGACACATCAGGACGATGTCTGGACGCGGGGCGACTATCCGCGCACCCTGACGCTTGATAAGCAGGGGCGATGGCTGTACGTCATGAACCAGCGCAGCGACAACATTACCCGTTTCCGCGTGGCGCCGGACGGCAAGCTGAGCGCCGAGCCAGACTATACCCCGGTCGGCAGCCCATCCCAGATGGTCATTTCACCCTGAGCAGTAAGAGGACAACGACGTGCGATTTCCGAACCAACGTTTAGCGCAACTTTTCGATCTGTTGCAAAACGAGACGCTGCCGCAGGACGAGCTGGCGCAGCGGCTGTCGGTCTCCACGCGAACCGTCCGGGCGGATATCACCGCCCTGAACGCGCTGCTGGCCAGCCACGGCGCGCAGTTCATTTTGAGCCGGGGCAACGGCTATCAGCTCAAAATCAATGATGTGGTGCGCTATCAACAATTGCAGTCGTCCCACCCGCGCGCGCTGCGCATTCCGCGAACCGGACCGGAGCGTGTGCACTATCTGGTGGTGCGTTTTCTGACGTCAGCCTTTTCCCTCAAGCTGGAGGATCTGGCCGATGAGTGGTTCGTCAGCCGGGCCACATTGCAGAGCGACATGGTGGAAGTGCGCGAGTGGTTTCACCGTTACAACCTGACGCTGGAAACCCGCCCGCGCCACGGCATGAAGCTGTTTGGCAGCGAGATGGCGATCCGCGCCTGCCTGACCGACCTCCTGTGGGAGCTGGCGCAGCAGGATAGCCTGAACCCGCTGGTGACCGACGTGGCGCTCAACGCGGGCGTGGCGGAAAAGATGGTCCCTGTCCTGCACGACGCGCTGACGCGCCATCACATTCGCCTGACCGATGAAGGCGAGCTGTTCCTGCGCCTGTACTGCGCGGTGTCGGTGCGGCGCATCAGCGAGGGGTATCCGCTGCCGGAATTCCACGCTGAAGACGTGGAAGAGAACGTACGCGAGGCGGCGAAAGATATCGCCGTGGCTATCCAGGAGCTGGCGGGCAAAGCGCTTTCACCATCGGAAGAGAGCTGGCTGTGCGTGCACATTGCGGCGCGGCAGATCCAGGAGATCGCCCCCAGCGCCATTAATGCTGACGACGACGAAGCCCTGGTCAACTATATCCTGCGCTACATCAACACCCACTATAACTACAACCTGTTGAGCGACGAGCAACTGCATGCAGATCTGCTCACGCACATCAAAACCATGATTACCCGCGTGCGGTATCAAATCATGATCCCCAATCCGCTGCTGGATAACATCAAGCAGCACTACCCGATGGCGTGGGATATGACCCTCGCGGCGGTGTCGAGCTGGGGCAAATACACGCCGTATGTGATCAGCGAAAACGAAATTGGTTTTCTGGTGCTGCATATCGGTGTCGGTCTGGAGCGCCACTACAACATCGGCTACCAGCGTCAGCCGCGCGTGCTGCTGGTATGTGACGCCGGTAACGCGATGGTGCGCATGATCGAGGCGGTGCTTCAGCGCAAATACCCGCAGATTGAGGTGACGCGCACGCTCACCCTGCGCGAGTACGAACTTGCCGATGCCATTGGCGAAGACTTCGTGATCTCCACCGCTCGCGTGAGCGAAAAATCCAAACCGGTGGTGATAATCGCCCCGTTCCCGACCGATTATCAGTTAGAGCAGATCGGCAAGCTGGTGCTGGTGGACCGTACCCGCCCGTGGATGCTGGAGAAATACTTCGACGCGGCCCATTTCCGCATTCTCGACAAGCCTGTCGACCAGCTAACGCTGTTCCGCGAACTGTGTGGGCAGCTTGAAAGTGAAGGCTTTGTCGGCGCGGAATTTCTGGAATCGGTTATCGAGCGTGAAGCTATCGTCAGCACTATGCTCGGCGACGGCATCGCGCTGCCGCACTCCCTCGGCCTGCTTGCGCAAAAAACGGTGGTCTACACCGTGCTGGCGCCGCAGGGCATTCAGTGGGGAGATGAAACCGCCCATGTCATTTTTCTGCTCGCCATCAGCAAAAGCGAGTACGAAGAGGCAATGGCGATTTACGATATTTTTGTCACTTTCCTGCGTGAACGCGCGATGGCGCGCCTGTGCCAGTGCGAGGATTTTGCGGCGTTTAAGGCTGAGGCAATGGAGAGTGTGAGTCGGTTTTGACGTTCAGGCGGACAGCGGATATCCGCCTTCATTCAACGCAGATGATGCACAACCTGGTTGCTGCTGCCGCGCCAGATAAGCATAGGATCTTTAAGATCCTGCACGAACTTGCCGTCGACCAGGACGTTAATCAGATCCACCACTTCCTTCTGCTGCGCATTCAGTTCATCCAGCTTATAACCCGTCCAGACCCAGATGTCTTTTCCCGCGCACTCGCGGCGGATGCGTTTTACCAGCTTCAGGATCGCCGGCACGTTTTGCGGATGGAGCGGGTCGCCGCCGGAGAGCGAGATCCCCTGACGTTTAATGCGCGTGTCGTTCAGGTCGTTGATGATGCGGTCTTCCATCTCAGCGGTAAACGGCATACCCGAGTTCAGGCGCCAGGTGCTTTTGTTATAGCAGCCGGGGCACTCGTGAACGCAGCCTGATACAAAGAGGGTGCAGCGGGTGCCGGGGCCGTTGACGATGTCGACGGGGTAGTACTGGTGATAGTTCATCGCGAATAACCACGCCGGGTGGCGCTGCGCTTACCCGGCCTACAAAAGAGAGCGGTCCGTAGGCCCGGTAAGCGCAGCGCCACCGGGCATTAACGTGGCAGTGGATTACCCGATCTGCCCATTTCCCAGATGTTTCACCCTGCGCTTCACCTCTTCCTGCTTACCGGCGTTAAACGGACGGGCGTCCGGGCTGCCGAGGTAGCCGCACACGCGGCGGGTTACGGAGACGCGGGCTGCATCGTGGTTACCGCATTTAGGGCAGGTGAAGCCTTTGCTGGTACACTCGAACTCACCGGTAAAGCCGCACTCGTAGCACTCGTCGATTGGCGTGTTGGTTCCGTAGTACGGAACGTGCTGATAGCTGTAATCCCACACGTCTTCCAGCGCCTTCAGGTTATGCTGAATGTTCGGGTACTCGCCGTAGCAGATAAAACCGCCGTTCGCGATGGGCGGATAGGCCGCTTCGAAGTCGATCTTGTCGTACGGGTTCACCTTCTTCTCCACATCGAGGTGGAAGCTGTTGGTGTAGTAACCTTTGTCGGTCACCCCTTCCACGATGCCGAACTCGGCGGTATCCAGACGGCAGAAGCGATCGCAGAGGTTTTCGCTCGGCGTGCTGTACAGGCTGAAACCGTAGCCGGTTTCCTCTTTCCACTGGTCTACCGCATCGCGCAGGCGCTGCACAATCGCGATACCTTTCTCACGCAGGGCGTCGTTGTCATAGATGTGCTTGTCGCCAAACAGCGCGTTAATGGTTTCGTGAATGCCGATATAGCCGAGAGAGATCGACGCGCGACCGTTTTTGAAGATCTCCGACACATCATCATCCGCCTTCAGGCGCACGCCGCAGGCCCCTTCCATATAGAGAATTGGCGCGACGCGGGCTTTCACCCCTTCAAGGCGGGCGATGCGGGTCATCAGCGCCTTACGTGCCAGCTGTAAACGTTCATCCAGCAGCGCCCAGAAGGCCGCTTCATTACCTTTGGCTTCCAGCGCGATGCGCGGCAGGTTCAGGCTGATGACGCCCAGGTTGTTGCGCCCGTCGTGGATCTGCTCGCCGTTCTCATCCTCGTACACGCCGAGGAAGCTGCGACAGCCCATTGGCGTTTTAAACGAACCGGTGACTTTTACCACCTGGTCGTAGTTCAGAATGTCCGGGTACATACGCTTGCTCGCGCACTCCAGCGCCAGCTGTTTGATGTCGTAGTTCGGATCGCCAAACTTGTGGTTCAGGCCGTCGCGAATGGCGAACACCAGTTTCGGGAACACCGCCGTTTTACGGTTTTTACCGAGGCCGGAGATACGGTTACGCAGAATAGACTGCTGGATCAGGCGTGATTCCCAACTGGTTCCGAGGCCAAACCCGAAGGTCACAAACGGCGTCTGGCCGTTGGCGGTGTGCAGCGTGTTTACTTCATATTCCAGCGACTGGAACGCGTCGTAGCACTCTTTCTCGGTGCGGGAACGGGCATAACCGTCGGCGTCCGGGATCTGCCACTCTTCCGCCGTTTTACGGTGTTTGTTGAAGCTCTCGGTCACGAACGGGGCCAGCACTTCATCGATGCGGTTAATGGTGGTGCCGCCATAGATGTGGCTCGCCACCTGGGCGATGATCTGCGCCGTGACCGCCGTCGCGGTGGAGATGGATTTCGGCGGCTCAATCTCGGCGTTACCCATTTTAAAACCCTGGGTCAGCATGCCTTTCAGGTCGATCAGCATGCAGTTAAACATCGGGAAGAACGGCGAGTAGTCGAGATCGTGGTAGTGGATCTCACCGCGCTCGTGCGCCGAGACTACATCGCGCGGCAGCAGGTGCTGGCGGGCATAGTGCTTAGCGACGATACCAGCCAGCAGGTCGCGCTGGGTCGGGATCACTTTGCTGTCTTTATTGGCATTTTCATTGAGCAGCGACGAGTTGGTTTGCTCTACCAGGCCGCGGATCTCCTGGTTCAGGCGACCGCGTTTCTCACGCTGGACGTCACGGTCGTGACGATACTCAATGTAGGCGCGCGCCAGCTGCTTGTACGGACCAGACATCAGCTGGTTTTCAACCGCGGTCTGGATCTCGTTGATATCCACCTGGCTGCGTTCGTGCATCTGGCTGCTAACGACTTCTGCGACGGTGGCGCAGTAATCTGCGTCATCGACTCCCGCTGCTTTAGCTGCACGCAGAATGGCTTCTTTGATGCGCTCTGATTTAAACGGCACTTTACAGCCATCACGTTTCATCACATGCGGTGTCATGATCACTCCATTTTAAAAACAGGTTATCCACAGAGGTGGAGAAGTATTCACCGGGCGTATTCCTCGCCGAGGCAAAGACTTCCCGCGTGCCCAGCTCGTGTTATCCACAATTCCGGCCAGCGTTCGCGCCGTCTTGTTGTTGGAATAGTAGACGATAAATACAAGATGTTGGGTCGGAGTGCATTTTAAGTGCTACATATAGTGATTTGCATCAAACATGTTTGCGATTTTTTTGATGCAGGACAAAGTAAAAAGACGAGAGTACAAACGGCGGGCGCTGAGGCAATTGTAAAGACGCGAAGGAAAAATCTGATTAATTATTCAACAAAAACAAGCGCTCAGCAGAGCCTGTGCTGAGCGCTGCTCGATTAACTCACCCCGCAGACCCAGCTCAACCCTGCCTGTAAAAAGGCTGCGGTAGCAATACTGCCCAGCACCACGGGGATGAGAAAGGAGCGATCAGGGCCATCGTCCTGTACTGGCGGTTCTTCAGCATTCAGGACGGACAATGCCTCTTCCCGGGTGCGCGCCGCCAGAAGCTGCTCACGCACCCGCTCATCCGTTAGTCTGCTGGTCAGCGTCGTCAGCAGTTGCATATGCGTACTGCCTGCTTCCGCTGGCGGAATGGCGAGCAGGAAAACCATTCTCACCTCTTCATCACCTTCCAGCCCCGGCCAGCATATCGGATCGTCAAAGAGCGCCAGACAAAATGCTGCCTGTAGAACCGCCTCGGTTTTACCGTGCGGGACGGCGAGTGCTTCACCCAGCGCGGTAGGACCTTCACTTTCGCGTTGTAAAACGCTTTCGATAAATGCCTCTCGATCGTTGATGATATTCTGCCTGGCGAGCGGCTCGGTGAGCCAGCGGATCAATGCTTCAGGCGTACGTTGGGGCGGGTTGATAAACACCCGATCGGGATGCGTCAATGCCAGCAAGTTCATATTAAGCCTCAATCAAAAAATCGCAGGTTGCGGAAGGTGAGATCGCTGTTACCGGTTGCACGGGCTCTTCCAGATAGTTGATCTGACGAAGCCCCGCCAGACTTGTCGGAACGGGAACCGGCTGTGTCCCGGCGTTAAATACGCGTAAGACGGTGCCATGCAACTGCTGCGCATGGGGCAGTGCGGAAAGGATGAGCGGCTCCGGCAAGGTCAGTAGCGAGAATTCTGCCGGAAGCCTGCGTTCGGGCAGACGCAACGCAAAGCGCTCAAGACGGCTATCGAGCATGTGTAACGCTTGCGGTTGATAGGAAAAAGGCTGTCCAGCCGCCTGATTTTCCAGCTGGCGCAGCGTGAGGTGGTCGGCGTTGTCGGCCAGCGCGACGGTGAATGAAAAGTGCAACGGTTTCAGCAACTGGGCATCAGGAGTCTCAACCACCGTATTATTGATGCCGGAGGCCCGACCCGGTCGCCACTCGAGATCGCTGCGTCCGAGCACGCCCGTCGATTTAAACATCGTCAGGGCAATAGCTGCTGGTTCGCTGCCGATAATCTGAAATTCTTTCATGCCACGGCTAGTCACAACCAGCGCTTTACCCGGTTCCGTAACAGCGATAATGCCCTCGCTGGTTTCGATATCCACGGGCTTCTCACGATAGCGTTCTTGCCATTTTTCACCGTCATATCCCGTTTCGCGCTGGATGATTGCGAAGGGCAGTGAGGCGATAGCGTGACGGGTGTGAATATCGCTGCCGATCAGTAAACGTAGCCGGTGATCGCAGTGGCTGTTTTCCAGCGAAGCCTCGACATACAGGTTCGGATCGTCATGGCGTAATTCACAGACCAGACGAATGGATAACGGCGTTCGTGCCGTTTCCTGACGGCTGGCGAGATCCTGCGGAAGAAGCATTGTGGCCTCGACGGTTAGCTTTTCGACAAGCTTCGTTTTCACGCCGTCGACGAGCGTAAAATGCGAACAGCGCGTCGGTGTGTCGCCTGCAAGTGGCGAAAAATCGTAGCTGTCGCCCGCATCAGCACAGTCTTCGAGAGTAAAGAAAGAGGGGATGCGTCTGCCGCTGCGTTTGTCTTCCAGGGTAAGCGTTCCGGCGTCCAGCGACAGTCGATAATGCGCGTTCTCAATCTCGCTGCCCTTTATCTTTTCAGGCTCCTGAAAAGGCGCACGGTCATCTACAACGTTAACGGTGAGATAGCCGATCGGCGGCAGAACCGGTGTCTTTACCGCTACGTGCCAGCGGTAATAAGGGGGAATGGCCGTTTCGCACTCGCCCTCGGCGGTAAGGGAGATCGCCGTTCCGCCGGGCAGAATATCCCTTTTCAGGACGTCGAACGGGATGGGCAGCCCCTGATACGTCAGGGCGATATTATCAGCCCGGCTATACAGGGTGGTTATCACCACGCGCTGCGTTGGGGTAGCCAGCGGGTTAAAAATCAGCAGGTCGCCTTCCTGAGCGCAGGCGGCGGCCAGGGTTTTCACCACCAGATTCCACAGGCTATGGCACAGCTGTTCGGTTTGTTCCAGACGATGCAGAATGTCGCGGTTGGTGGCATCGCTATTGCAGCCGCCAATTGAATCGTGGGCATGGTTTCGCAACAACTTTTTCCAGAGGGTATCGACCACCGAGAGGTTCACCGGCAGCCCCTGATGACGCGCCATGGCGATTGTCGGCTCCAGCCGCCGCAGGATGAACTGTTCGACTTCATCATTTTTCTTTTTGATGTCGTAGCGCACGGATCCGATCGTTTTATGGATGCGGGTATAGCGCGGCGATTTCAGCTCTCCTTCCCAGCGTTCAAACTGTTCACGCCGCGCGCGTAGAATATCGACGTAGCGCTCCAGCGAACTGATAACGTACCGGTCTTCATTGGGGGAGCGTGCGCTGGCGATCTGTAGAATTTTCGGCAGCGCCGGGTCGATACTAACCTGATCGCCGCCGCAGGGTAGCAGCAGGTCATTTATTTCGGCCCGCGAGCGCAGGAGATTGACCATCGGGAAGATTTTTCCCTGCAAATGGCTCGCGTCTGAAGAGATGTTTTTAGCCGCGCCGTAACCGAATGCCATCGCGCAGGCGATAACGGTCGCACCTGACGGCGCCCGCCACAGGAACTGGCTGCTTTTCGCCTGTCTGTCGTGATCGATGCCGCGCCAGAAGACGATATTGTCGATATTGCAGCCCTGCAAAATCGTGGGCATCTGCGCATTGTGGCCGAAGGTGTCCGGAAGATACCCGACCTGCATGGCATGCCCCAGCGTTCGGGCGGCGAAGATGCCGTACTTGAGATTGCGAATAATGGATTCGCCATGCACGTTGTAGGTGTCCGTCTGGGTATACCACGGCCCTACAAAGATCCTTTTTCCTCTGACCAGTTTTTCCAGCCTGGCG
This sequence comes from Enterobacter cloacae complex sp. P29RS, assembly GCF_014893445.1. Classification (NCBI taxonomy): domain Bacteria; kingdom Pseudomonadati; phylum Pseudomonadota; class Gammaproteobacteria; order Enterobacterales; family Enterobacteriaceae; genus Enterobacter; species Enterobacter cloacae complex sp. P29RS. The sequence continues at coordinate 135,677 of NZ_JADBPZ010000003.1, forward strand.
CGATAATCGGGATTGATGACGAGAAAATCCTCCACTACCGCCATCTGTCCGTCAAGGTGATAGCAGGTGTAAGCGGGGTCCTGCTCCAGCGTGTCGATGACGTCCGCAAAGTTATATGACGCCAGCACCATGCTGTCCTGGCGGGTGAAATACCACTCCTGATCCCAGTGCGTATGGGCAATGACGTGGATCTGATTCATGACGTTCCCCTTATCTGGCGTTCTTTGGGCTGACATAGAGCACGCCCAGAGCGCAAATCAATGCGCCAATAACGACGCTCGCCAGGTAGCCCGCTACATTAGTCGCCAGCGGCCAGCCCCAGACGGCTGGCAGAGGCAGCGTCTGCTTCACGCCAAGGGTAATAGCGACCAGCGCGCCGGCGACGGCACCGGTCATGAACACCGGGATAAGACGTGGGTTTTTCAGGATGAACGGGATCGCGCCTTCGGAGATCCCAATCACGCCCAGCAACAACGAGGTGCTACCGACGGTTTTCTCCTCCTGGCTAAAGACATCCGGTAATCCAAAGCGACCGTTGAGGAACGCAGCAAAGCCGACGCCGATGGAGGGGATCACGATGGAGAGTTCACGGGCGGTTAAATCAAACGTCTCGCTCATGCCATTCAGGCCGAGCGCGACCGAGCCTGCCGCCTTGTTGACCGGACCGCCCAGGTCGAACGCGGTACCTGCGGCGATCATCGCGGAATAGAACCCGCGTCCTGTGTCACCTGCCGAGGTAAAAAAGACCACCATCAGCTGGTTAAGTGAGCCAAAAATAGGGTTGATCAAATATTCCATGACCATCACCAGCGTAATGCCGGTGATGAGAGGGACGACAAGCATGGTTTTAATGGTGGTGAGCTGCTGACGGACGTGAATCGAATCATTGAGCCAGCGCACCAGATAGCCCACAAAAAAGCCGATACCAATGGCACCAAAAAAGCCGGATGGCATAAAGCCTTCGATATCAAAGAAGCGCTTATAGACTTCGTCTGACATGATGCCGCCGATAAGCCCGGGGATAAGCGCGGGTTTACCAGCAATGGAAAACGCCAGATACATCGCAAAAACGGGATACATGAACTTAATGGTCATAAAGCCCACTTTATCCAGCACGCTGAACGGCGAATGTTCGATGTTAATAAACTGCCCGGTAATTTTGGCCGTCGCCATCATCAGCCCGCCCATCACCACGACCGGCAGCATATAGCTGATGGCCGCCATAATATGGCCAATAAAAATCTGGTAAGCCGAACGCTGGAGATCGTCTTCTTGTGCGACAGTGGTGACGTTTTTTTCCATGGCCAGCGCCCGACGAAGATAGCGATCGGTATGTTTGATCAGCTCTTGTGTGCGGGTTTGAAGGTGAGGAAGGTTTTCAAAACGCTCGGCATCCTGAATGGGAACGTCGGTTGCCAGAATAATGGCCGTGGCGGAGGCGATATCCTGTTTTGTTAAGCGGTTTTGAACGCCATCGCTGCCCTGCGTTTCGACCTTTACCTCAATATTGTGCTCGTTAGCCCATGCAATAATTTTATTTGCCGCCATAAAGGTGTGTGCGATGCCTGTTGGACAGGCTGTTACCGCGACAACTTTTTGTTTCGTCATTGTCATAATTCCCTGAATGTGAAAACAGGGGAAGTATAAAGAGAACCTAAAACAGTTTTTAATGTTTGCTAATACTAATTACGTATCGTGATACGCGTAAATGCAATGTGTGAAGCGCCTTCCAGAGACTATTTCTCTGTTGTGTTAATATCATGTTGGGATTAAACGGGGCGTAATAGATGAATTCATTCCAGGGAAGTGAGCGTTTGATATTTGAATACATTCAGCATCATGCATATAATATTTCTAATATATCGGCAAAAGAGATTGCCCGTGACACCTTTACCACGACAACATCCGTTAATCGTGTATGTAAAAAAATGGGCTATAAAAGCTATACCGAGCTTCGGTACCGTTTTTTACGCGACCATTTTACGCCTGCACCTGCCGCCCCCGACACGGGGTCACAGGCGGATGATATTGTGACAGAAATGGCCAGGTTGCTTACGCATTCCAGCCATATCTATCTGTACGCACGGGGAGCCTCGCTCACCAGCCTCAACTACCTGTCGCGCTTTTTGTCGCTGGCGAGCCTGCCGCACCTTATTTTGAATGACATGCACCAGCTGACGCGGGTATCGAAGGGGACGCTGGTGTTGATCAGTAAATCCGGGGAGACGCAGTCGCTGATTGAAATGGCGCGTAACGCGCTGCGCAAAGGGTTGAAGATTATTGCGATTACCCGTCAGGGGTCGACATTGGTGTCGATCTCAACGCTATGCTGGCCGTTACCAATCGACATTAACGCAGTGTCTTTGTATCAGCGGGAAGGTCAGCTTGAACTGTTGAGCGCCGTGGACCGTATCGGCTGCAGGCTGCTACAGCACGATACGGTGTAGTCAGGCCGTCAGAGCTGCTTAACTATTCCCAGACGTACGGCATAATCATTTTCATGGTTGCCGTCATCGTTGATATAGGTTTTATCCAGCGATACAAGCTCGACGTAAGGCGTCCAGCCGTCGTCGAGCTTGTAGTTGAATGCGACGGTATGCTCCCAGTAGGTGTCATCCCCGGTTCCCTGATCGACGTTATCCTGCCAGCGGAAGCGCGGGTTGTAGGACATACCGAATTTGCCGATGTTATACGCGAACCAAATGTCGAACTGGTGTGACTGGCGGCGGGTATAACCGCTGCCGTCGAGTTCTTTATCGCTGTGCGCGTCATTGACGGTGTTATAGCGGTAGCGGGCGGAGAGATTCAGACCGTTATCGAATGCTTTCCAGCCCTGAATAAAAGGGCGGTAATGCGTATTGCTGGTGGTGAAGACGGTTACCATCTCTGGCGCAACGGCGAACCCATTTCCCAGATCAAAACGCCAGCGCGTTTCGATTTCCTGTGCCGCTTCCGTTAGCCCTTTGTCGTCGGGATTATATCTGTCGGTATCACCAAAAAACGTATCGTTATGGTTTTGTGCGGCTTCAACGGAAAAGTAAAAACCGTTATTCGCCTGATGCATGACCTTAATACGTGAATCATTTACATCTGAGCGCGTATTATGACCAAAGCGAAGATCGACGGACGTATTTCCGCACCATCCCTGCGTGCTCAATAATAATGCGCTAATACACGTTGCTTTAATAATTGTCTTTTTCATAATATCCTGCCGAGGTTATTTAATTGGCAGGCTATTTTTATTTTGAGTGCGCCATATTGTAAAAGTTATCGTCGTACATTTAGCGTATCGCTAAACATAAAAAAAGAGATACAGCATGCTGTATCTCCTGAGGTTTATTCCTGTACCCACCAGATAGCTTCAAACGGGCGCAATAGCAACGTATCGGGTCGGAAGGGAACCTCTTCATAGTTGCTGAGTGCCACCCGCCATGCTCGCTCTGCGGGGGCGGGCTGCCACTGCTGGCGCTCGTGGCTCAGGTTCGCCACCACCATCAGCGTTTGTGCCTGCCACTGACGGCGATAGCACCACAGGGAAGGGTGGTCAGGCAGGAGATCCTCATAATCCCCCCACGTCAGCACCGGCAGGGTTTTGCGCAGGCGAATCAGCGACTGATAGGTGTAGAACACCGAATCGGGGTCGTCCAGCGCCGCGCGGGCGTTCACGGTTTCGTAGTTGTCGCAGACACCAATCCACGGCTCGGCCTCGGTAAAGCCCGCATTATGCGAGGCGTCCCACTGCATCGGCGTGCGGCCATTATCGCGTGACTTACTCGCCAGAATCGCCAGTAGTTCATCGGTATCGCGTCCGTTAGCCCGCTGTTCGGCGAACATGTTCAGACTTTCCACGTCGCGGTAGTCGGTGATACGGCTGAAATGCGGGTTGGTCATGCCCAGCTCTTCACCCTGATAAATATACGGCGTGCCCTGCATCCCGTGCAGCACCATACCGAGCATTTTCGCCGCCGCCACGCGGTGTTCCCCTTCGTCACCAAAGCGTGACACGATGCGCGGCTGGTCATGGTTACACCAGAACAGCGCGTTCCAGGCTTTGTTGTGCATCCCCTGCTGCCAGTGGCGGAAAAGGGTTTTCAGCGCCACAAAATCCGGCTTCGCAAGCGTCCACTTTTCGCCGCCGGGGTAATCCACCTTAAGATGATGGAAGTTAAAGGTCATCGACAGCTCGCGCCCGTCGAGCGACGCATACTGCTGACAGTTCTCCAGCGAGGTGGAGGACATCTCGCCCACCGTCATCAGGTTGCGCGGCGTAAAGACATCCCGGCTCATCTCCTGGAGATATTCGTGGATGCGCGGCCCGTCAGTGTAGAAACGTCGGCCATCCCCGATGGTGTCGTCCGGGAAATCCTGATCTTTTGAAATCAGGTTAATGACGTCCAGACGCAAGCCGTCCACGCCGCGATCGGCCCAGAACTCGCACACTTTTTTCAGCTCGGCGCGCACCGCCGGGTTTTCCCAGTTGAGATCCGCCTGCTCCGGCGCGAACAGATGCAGATAATACTGCTCGCTTTCGGCATGCCAGCGCCAGGCGTTGCCGCCAAACTTGGAGCGCCAGTTATTGGGAAGCGCGTCCGGCGTACCGTCGCGCCAGATATAGAACTCACGGTACGGACTCGCTTTATCCAGCGACTCACGGAACCAGGCGTGCTGCGTGGACGTGTGGTTAAAGACCATATCCAGCACAATGCGGATGCCACGTTCATGCGCCCGGGCAACCAGCTCGTCAAAGTCGTCCAGCGTGCCGTAGGTCGGGTCGATGGCAGTGTAGTTCGCCACGTCGTAACCGTTATCCACCTGCGGCGAGATATAAAACGGCGTCAGCCAGATGGCGTCAATGCCAAGGGTTTTCAGGTAGTCAAGGCGCTGCGTTACGCCGCGCAGATCGCCGGTGCCGCTGCCGGTGGTATCCTGAAAACTCTTTGGGTAAATCTGATAGATAACGCCGTTCTGCCACCAGTGAGGAAGGGTATTCATAGTACGTTCCTGCAAATGCGAAGGGGCGCAACTGCGCCCCGAAAAAGGGAATTAAACAATCTGCAACGTGCCCTGACGGAACTTACGCTGGTAAACCACGGTAGTCAGCGCCATTGGGATGATAATCGCCACCGCCATCGCCAGCGCAAATACCTGCCAGAATGAAGGCTGAATGGAGAGGATACCCGGCAGGCCGCCGACGCCAATCCCGTTTGCCATTACGCCGTTCAGGCCGCACAGCAAGCCCGCCAGACCGGAGCCGATCATCGCGCAGAGCATCGGGAAGCGATATTTCAGGTTGATACCGTACATCGCCGGTTCAGTGACGCCGAGGTAAGCGGAGATGGCCGCCGGAACGGAGATCTCACGCTCGTTGTGCTTACGGCTGACGATGATAATGCCGGTTACAGCGGAGGCCTGCGCAATGTTAGACAGGGCGATAATCGGCCAGACCGGCGTGCCGCCGAGGCTCTGGATCATCTGCATATCGATCGCCAGCGTGGTCTGGTGCACGCCGGTGATCACCAGCGGAGCGTACAGGAAGCCGAACAGTGCGGCGCCAATCGGTGCGAAGCTGCCGGTCATCAGGTGACGGACCGCGAAGGCCACGCCGTCGCCAATCATGCGGCCAAACGGACCGATAAAGGCATGCGCCAGGAACACCGCCAGGATCAGCGAGCAGACCGGGACCACCACCAGATAGAGGTAATCCGGCACGATACGCTTCAGGCGCGTCTCAATGAAGCCCAGCGCCAGGCCCGCCAGCAATGCCGGGATAACCTGCGCCTGGTAGCCCACTTTGGCGATGGTAAACAGGCCGAAGTTCCACACCTCTGGCGTTTGCTGACCAAGTAAGTAAGCGTTCATTAACTGCGGAGAGACCAGCGTCACGCCGAGTACGATTCCGAGAATGGGCGTTCCGCCCATCTTGCGCACCGCTGACCAGCAGATCCCGACCGGCAGATAGAAGAAGATGGCTTCGCCAATCAGCCACAGGAAGTCATAGATGCTTTGCAGCGCCGGGTACATCTGCGCCAGGGTTTTGCCGTCGCTCATTGGCACATCGCCGATGACGTTACGGAAGCCCAGAATTAAGCCCCCGCTGATCAGCGCTGGCAGCAGCGGGAAGAAGATCTCCGCAAAATGGGAAATCAGCTGCTCATGCCATTTCATATTCTGGCGCGCTGCCTTCTTCGCCTGCTCTTTATCGGCGGAAGAGTGCCCGGTAGTCGCCAGCAGAGCCTGATAGTAATCGCCCACTTCGGTACCAATCACCACCTGGAACTGCCCGGCGTTGGTGAAGCAGCCTTTAACCATTTTCAACTCTTCAATGGCTTTCGGATTGGCTTTGGCCGGATCGTTCAGCACGAAGCGCAGGCGGGTAATGCAATGGCTGACGGTGGCGATGTTCTCGCGTCCGCCGACCAGGACGATCAGCTGATCGATATCGGCTTGTTTGACTTTACTCATCATGAAACCTCATGACAGATGGTGAAAGGGGTTATGACCTGTGCGCAAGCCTACTCCTTCAACGTGACGGCGAAAATGGGAACGTTCCCGAAATCGGGCGAAGATCACAATAATCCATTCAAAAAAATTATGAGAGGCGGGCTGGAATAACGATCTGACGGGGCTCGGTACGCCCGGTAATTTGCTCGATCAGCTGCGCGGCAGCCTGCCGGCCAGACTCGGCATAACCCGGGTCAACGCTGATAATCTCCGGGTGTAAGAACTTCATCAGCGGCGTGCTTCCCACGCTCGCTAACTGCAGCTCCCCGATGCGTTGTTCCTGCAAATATTTGCTCGCACCCAATGCAAGGGTATCCGTGGCGCACACCAGGGCGGTGGTTTGTGCAGTCAGCACGCTGGCGACCTGCTCATATCCCTGTTTCATACCCAGTCCAGGCAGCGCGGCCACGGCGGGGAGATTGTTTTTTTTACAAAACGCCAGGTACGCTTCATGGCGACGCTTGCCGGTGGTGATGTCGGCATGCGGCACGCCGAGATAGCTGATATGCCGATGGCCCTGCTCATACAGGCGCTGCATCAGGATCACGATTGCCCCTTCGTCATCGTAACAGACAGAGGCAAACCCGCTGGCGTCGCGCGCCAGCAGCACCAGAGACGGCTGCCAGGGTTTAAGCATGTCCTCTTTAAGGCCGGTAAACCCGAACAGCACTACGCCATCAATGTTGCGGCGCTGAAGCATACCGAGATGCTCCTCCACCATTTGCGCCGAGAACTTGCTCTCCATCATGATCGGATCGTAGCCCTGCTCGTAGAACGCGGGCAGCATCGTCTGTACGGCGAGGTTTTCGGAGAGGGAATCCAGACGCGAGACAATAATGGCGACCACTTTATCGCTCTGCCCGCGCATGGCGCGCGCGGAGCGGGAAGGGGAAAAACCGTGCTGATTCATCACCGCCTCGACGCGCTCGCGTGTGCGCTCGCTGACACCGCTTTCGTTGTTAAGCACGCGTGAGACGGTCGATTTCCCCACGCCGCTTAAACGCGCGATGTCTTTAATCGTAAGGCGGTTCTGCATGCTGTATTCCCTGTAACAACGATAAAATAATCAGTTGAGCCTAATGCTATCCTGCGAATTCGCTATGGGCAAAGTCTGGTTTACGTGCGGTTTATTTACGAGGGGGTATCATACCGCCCGAATAGTCACAAAAGGTATGGTTAAATCCTTATACTGCGCGACGACATCCCATTTTTAACTTACCGGAGGCCACATGGATCCCGATCCCACACCTCTCCTGACCAGGAGAAAACCTTCTTTCCGGTAAGCCAGCCTTTTGCTGTCTCACCGGCGTGAGGCAGCAACGTTCATACGTTCCTGCTTGATAAATTAAGTGCCTGACAGGTACGGCTCTGCCACGCCTGCGGGAAAACTGCGTCCGCCTTTGCGGATGCGGGGGAATGACTATGCTGAAAAATATCACCCGGCAGCTGTTCGCGCAGCTGAGCCGCCACCTGCCACATCGCCTGATTGCGCGCGATCCGCTGCCAAATGCCAACACCCTGGCGGGCGCGGAAATCCCCGCTTCCCTGACCGAGCGCTGCCTGAACGTGGCGGCGATGGATGAAAACGAAGTCTGGCGCGCCTTTGGCGGCCACCCGGAAGGGCTGAACGCGCAAGAAGTGTCAAAAATCCGCGAGGAACATGGCGATAACCAGATCCCGGCGCAAAAACCCTCTCCATGGTGGGTCCACCTGTGGCTCTGCTACCGCAATCCGTTCAACCTGCTGCTGACGGTGCTCGGGATTATCTCTTACGCCACTGAAGATCTGTTTGCCGCAGGCGTAATTGCCCTGATGGTGGGGATCTCCACGCTGCTTAACTTTATTCAGGAAGCGCGCTCCACCAAAGCGGCGGATGCGCTGAAAGCGATGGTCAGCAATACTGCCACCGTGTCGCGCGTGATTAATGACCTCGGCGAAAACGCCTGGATTGAACTGCCCATTGACCAGCTGGTGCCGGGCGATCTGGTGAAGCTGGCGGCGGGGGACATGATCCCGGCGGATTTACGCATCATCCAGGCGCGGGATCTGTTCGTCGCGCAGGCGTCACTCACCGGTGAATCCCTGCCCGTAGAGAAGGTGGCGAGGACCCGCGATCCGCAGCAGATGAATCCGCTGGAATGCGACACCCTGTGCTTTATGGGCACCACGGTGGTCAGCGGCACGGCGCAGGCCATTGTCACCGCTACCGGCGGCAACACCTGGTTTGGACAGCTTGCCGGACGCGTCAGCGAGCAGGAGAGCGAGCCGAACGCATTCCAGAAAGGCATTGGCCGCGTCAGCATGCTGCTGATCCGCTTTATGATGGTCATGACGCCGATTGTCCTGCTGATCAACGGCTACACCAAAGGTGACTGGTGGGAAGTGGCGCTGTTCGCCCTCTCCGTGGCTGTCGGCTTAACGCCGGAAATGCTGCCGATGATTGTCACCTCCACGCTGGCGCGCGGGGCGGTCAAACTCTCTAAACAAAAGGTGATCGTCAAACACCTCGACGCCATCCAGAACTTTGGCGCGATGGACATTCTTTGCACCGATAAAACCGGCACCCTGACCCAGGACAAAATCGTGCTGGAGAACCACACCGATATCGCCGGAAAGACCAGCGAACGGGTGCTGTACAGCGCGTGGCTGAACAGTCACTACCAGACAGGGCTGAAAAACCTGCTCGACGTGGCGGTGCTGGAAGGTGTGGATGAAGAGTCTGCCCGCATGCTCTCCCGCCGCTGGCAGAAAGTGGACGAAATTCCGTTCGACTTTGAACGGCGCCGCATGTCGGTGGTGGTCAGCGAGCAGCCGGACGTACATCAGCTGATCTGCAAAGGGGCATTGCAGGAGATCCTGAATGTTTCCACGCAGGTGCGTCATAACAGCGAGATCGTGCCGCTGGATGAGACCATGCTGCGCCGCATCAAACGCGTCACCGATAACCTGAACCGTCAGGGGCTGCGCGTGGTGGCGGTAGCAAGCAAGTTCCTGCCCGCGCGGGAAGGGGACTACCAGCGTATCGATGAATCCGATTTGATCCTCGAGGGTTACATCGCATTCCTCGATCCGCCGAAAGAGACCACCGCGCCGGCGCTGAAAGCACTGAAAGCGAGCGGGATCACCGTCAAAATCCTGACCGGCGACAGCGAGCTGGTGGCGGCCAAAGTGTGCCACGAAGTGGGCCTGGACGCGGGCGACGTCGTGGTGGGGAGCGACATTGAGCACCTGTCCGACGATGAGCTGGCCGAGCTTGCCCTGCGCACCACGCTGTTTGCCCGCCTGACGCCGATGCATAAAGAACGCATCGTCACTCTGCTGCGTCGTGAAGGGCACGTGGTGGGCTTTATGGGCGACGGCATCAACGATGCGCCAGCCCTGCGTGCGGCGGATATCGGTATCTCCGTGGACGGCGCGGTGGATATCGCCCGTGAGGCGGCAGATATCATTCTGCTGGAAAAGAGCCTGATGGTGCTGGAGGAGGGCGTCATCGAAGGGCGTCGCACCTTCGCCAATATGCTCAAATACATCAAAATGACCGCCAGCTCCAACTTCGGTAACGTCTTCAGCGTGCTGGTGGCGAGCGCCTTCCTGCCGTTCCTGCCGATGCTGCCGCTGCACCTGCTGATCCAGAACCTGATGTACGATGTCTCTCAGGTCGCCATCCCGTTTGATAACGTGGACGACGAGCAGATCCAGAAGCCGCAGCGCTGGAACCCCGCCGATCTGGGGCGCTTTATGCTGTTCTTTGGGCCGATCAGCTCCATCTTTGACATTCTGACCTTCTGCCTGATGTGGTTTGTGTTCCACGCCAACACCCCGGAACACCAGACGCTGTTCCAGTCCGGCTGGTTCGTGGTGGGGCTGCTGTCCCAGACCCTGATTGTGCATATGATCCGCACCCGCCGCATTCCGTTTATCCAGAGCCGTGCCGCATGGCCGCTGATCGTGATGACGGGCATTGTGATGGCGCTCGGGATCGCGCTGCCGTTCTCGCCGCTTGCAAGTTACCTGCAACTTCAGGCGCTGCCACTGAGCTACTTCCCGTGGCTGGTGGCGATCCTCGCGGGTTACATGGTGCTGACGCAGATGGTCAAAGGGTTCTATAGCCGTCGGTATGGATGGCAGTAACGGCAAGCCCGGTGGCGCTGCGCTTACCGGGCCTACGATCCGAACGTAGGCCGGGTAAGGCGAAGCCGCCACCCGGCAGCTGGCTTTCCTCCCAAATTCAACAACCTGTGATCTCCGTCGGCGCATTCGCTTGACGACAATTTGAGCGCATGTTAACAGAATGTTTTGCCTTTATTTGGCCCGTCAGATAAGGAACATTCATGTTACGGTACAGCCTCTTAACCGCCGGGCTCATGCTCGGCGCCTCCGCCTTTGCCGCCCCGGCAGGCGACCTTCCCTTAATGCCCTGGCCTGCGAAGGTTGAACGCCCGACCACACAGGGTGCGCTGGTGCTTAACAATCAACTCTCCGTGAGCGTCAGCGGCGACGATCTGGGGGATGCGGTCAACCGCCTGCGCCAGCGCATCGCCCTGCAAACTGGCTGGACGCTACAGCCGCAGGCCGAAAAACCTGACAAGCCAACCATCCGTATTTCCATCGCTAAAAAAGTGAAGCCGCAGCCGCTGCCGGACAGCGATGAGAGCTATAAACTCACGGTGGACGCCAACGGCGTAAATATCTCCGCCAACACCCGCTTCGGCGCGCTGCGCGCCATGGAAACCTTGCTCCAGCTGATGCAGAACGGTGCCGAAAACACCTCGATTCCGTGGGTTACCATTGAAGATTCGCCGCGCTTCCCGTGGCGCGGGCTGCTGCTCGATTCAGCGCGCCATTTCATCCCGTTACCCGATATCAAACGCCAGATCGACGGCATGGCCGCGGCTAAGCTCAACGTCCTGCACTGGCATTTGACGGACGATCAGGGCTGGCGCTTTACCTCGAAGCGTTATCCAAAATTAACCCAGCTTGCCAGCGATGGGCTGTTCTACACCCCGGAGCAGATGCGCGAGATTGTGCGTTACGCTGCCGAGCGCGGCATACGCGTGGTGCCGGAAATTGATATGCCGGGCCACGCCTCGGCGATTGCCGTCGCCTACCCGGAGCTGATGAGCGCGCCGGGGCCGTACGCCATGGAGCGCCACTGGGGCGTGCTTAAGCCAGTGCTGGATCCCACCAAAGAGGCGACCTATACCTTTGCCGACGCGATGGTCAGCGAACTGGCGGCGATCTTCCCGGATCCGTATCTGCATATTGGCGGCGATGAGGTTGACGACAGCCAGTGGAAAGCGAACGCTGCGATCCAGAGATTCATGCGCGACAACAAACTGGCGGACAGCCATGCGTTGCAGGCGTATTTCAACCGCAAGCTGGAGACGATCCTTGAGAAGCACCACCGGCAGATGGTTGGCTGGGATGAGATCTACCATCCCGATCTGCCGAAAAGCATTCTGATCCAGTCCTGGCAGGGACAGGACGCGCTGGGGCAGGTGGCGCAGAACGGCTATAAGGGCATTCTTTCTACCGGTTTCTACCTCGATCAGCCGCAATCCACCGCCTACCACTACCGCAATGAAATTGTGCCGCAGGGGTTGAACGGCGTGGATGTGATAGCAGACACCGACAGCGTCCAGAGCTGGGCTTTCTCCATGCCGCGTCTGAAAGGCAAGCCGGTGGAAGGCAGCTTTACGCTGGTGAAAGGCGATGCTGGCTGGCGCGGATTCATTGATTTTGCCGGGAAATCGCGTCGGGCGGTGGATAACATTCAGTGGCGGGACGACAATCAGGTAACGTTTACCGTTGATACCTGGATGGGTGAAACGCGTCCGGTCGTTTCTGTTGAGAACGATAAGCTCAGCGGCTATTTCCTGGTGGGTAACGCCCGCTACCCGATTAGCGGCACGCGTCTGGACGAGGTGCCGAAAGGCGTTCCGCCGGTGGTGCCGGACCCGGCGAACGAGGCCAATCTGCTCGGCGGTGAAGCCGCGCTGTGGGCGGAAAACGTAGTCGCGCCAGTGCTGGATATCCGTCTGTGGCCGCGCGCCTTTGCGGTGGCGGAGCGGCTTTGGTCGGCGAAGGACGTCAACGACATCGACAACATGTATACCCGGCTCCAGGCGATGGACAGTTGGTCCACGGTATCGGTTGGGCTACAGCAGCATACCCAGCAGCAGGTACAGTTCACGCGCCTCGCTAACAATGCGGATACCTTGCCGCTGCAAATCCTCGCCCAGGCGCTTGAACCGGCGCAGTATTACACCCGCCAGCATCTTAAGTTCCAGGCCGGAAACTATCATCAGTTTGAGCCGCTCAACCGGCTCGCTGACGCGCTAAACGCGGAAAGTGCGACCGTGCGTCAGATGAATAAATGGGCTGACCGTCTGGTGAGCGATGCGGAAGACACGGAGAGCGCCGACGCGCTGCGCCACGTCTTTAACCGCTGGCAGAACAACACCAGCGACGTGCTGGCCTTGAGCGAAAACAGCTATCAGTTGAAGGCCATCAAACCGGTAATTCAGGAGGTGGACAAGCTGGCCTCGATTGGCCTGCGGCTGACGGATCTGGTGGCGCGCCAGGGAACGCTGGATGATAAAGAGATCGCGTCGATCCAGAGCGAACTGGATAACGCGGCGACAATCCAGGACGAGGTGGTGATTGCGGCGGTGTACCCGCTGGAAACGCTGCTCAGAGCGACGCGGAATCAGTAGAAAAAAATACCCCTCACCCCAACCCCTCTCCCCATAGGGGCGAGGGGCACTATCGGTACCCTCTCCCCTTTGGGGAGAGGGTTAGGGTGAGGGGTAAGGTTTTTCCACTCAGTTCTTCAACACCCACGCCTCTTTCCAGTGCGCGCCAACGCCAGGCTCAAACTGGTTTGCGGTTGGGCTGTACTGCACGCAGTAGCCGCTGTACGGGAAAGGCTTACATTCGTAGGTCTTACCGTCTTTTGGCTGTAGTACCACGGTGCCTGCTTTGTACGAGGCGATATTCTCCGGGAAGGTAAAGTCGTGGTGGCCGGTGCTGTCCGCAGCCGCATCGCTTTCCAGCATCAGGTTCAGCACGTCCTGGGCGAACATCGTGCCGTCTTTATTGGTCGCGTAGTATTTCAGCATATGGTGTCCCGCCGTCACGTCAGTCAACGTCATGGTCACGTCCTGATTGACGTTGTTCATGTCCTGCTTCAGGTAACCTTTTTCCGCACCGTGGTGGTTCATCACGTGTGCTTCAAAATTAACGTCACCCTGCGTGTTGACGTGGAAGGTGATGGTCGCGTTGCCATGTTCGATTTTGCTGTATTGCAGATCGGAAACGGCGATGGTCTCGCTCACCTGCGCTTTTTGCTCTTCATAGGAGATGGCAACGGATTTCAGCGTGCTGCCCTCTTTCACGAATACGCTGTTGGCGCCGTGAACCGGGCTGATGTCACCGGCTTCATCTTTAACACCGACGCGGACATCGCTCTGAGCGGTGTTGATCTTCTGCGCCAGATCGTAAGACCACTGGTTAGCGTCGCCTTGTTCAGCAGAGCCGATGGTCATTTCGGTACGCATGGCGGTCACTTCACCGTTGGCGTCGAAGAAACGTGCGATAACCTTATCGCCCACGTTCAGGTTATTACCGGCAATCTGGCCGCTCAGGGTTTTGCTCCATTCGGAAACGATCGCAGGCGTTTCGTCCGGGGTTACGTTGCCACCATTCCCGAAATCAACGTCAATGGCCTGATAAAAGCTATTTGAGGTGTCCGCAATTTCCCACACGCCGTAAATAACCTGGTACCCCGTACGCGCAGGAACATTGCAAGTCATAGATTTTGTTACGGCTGGTGCCTGACTATTTCCGTTGATCGTACAGAATGGAGTTAATTCAAATTGATCGCGAGTCAGCGGCTTATTTGGATCCCAATTTTGTTTGGTGATGTAATAGCGCCAGTTAGTGGTTTTATGCGGTGCAGTATGATGCCAGACGAACTCATGCGGGCCTGCTGTTATCGGGTTTTTGGTCCAGGCATTCAGGCTTTGCTTATCCAGCTGAGAATACTGGGAAATACCTGCACTGGCGAGCTGGCCGTCCGGCGGCATAGCGCCGGTCGGGAAACCGGAAGTTTTTTCCACGCTCTGCGGTTCATACTGTACAGCGCCGCAATCAATATTTTGGCCAAGCTTACACATATAGGCGCGGCTGGCTGGAGATTCAATATAGCCGTGAGCAAATGCCGACGATGCAACGGTCACTGTCGCGAGGGCAAGTGCAATTTTTGAAATTTTCATTACTCATCCATTATTAGAGAATATTACCGGGTGGAGAAGCTTAATAATGGACGGTGCGATTTGTCATTTTATATGGAGAGTAAAAATAGTCGAAATAAAAAGGACAGCTAAGCTGCCCTTTCTTAATTGAATTGAATTAGCGACGTACGGCAATCGCTTCAATTTCAATTTTCACGTCTTTTGGCAGACGCGCCACTTCCACGCAAGAGCGAGCCGGGAAGGTCGCGTTGTGCTCGGTGAAGAACGCTTCGTAAGTGGCGTTAACGGTCGCGAAATCATTCAGATCTTTCACGAACACGGTGGTTTTGACGATATCGCCCACTTTCAGACCGGCAGATTCCACGATCGCCTGCACGTTTTCCAGCGACTGACGCGCCTGCGCCGCTACGTCGGCGGGTACTTCACCGGTTTTTGGGTTCACCGGGATCTGACCAGAAGTGATGATCATGCTGCCCAGATCAACGCCCTGAACGTATGGGCCGATAGCCGCTGGTGCATTTTCCGTCGCGAGTACTTTGCTCATTTTTTCTCCAGAATTACAGCGTTAAGAATGTTCCCGGCCATTATAACAGCCGGGATTTCATTACCAACCTCAATTAGTTGGCCAGCACCACATAATGAGAAAACTCTTTTTCGCAGTATTTGCATTTGAGTGCGATGTCATTGGCGCGTTTTTTCACTGCGAAACTGGAGGAAACCGGCTCAGCATGACTGATGCAGTTGCTGTTCGGGCAGACCAGCACGCTTTCGATGCGATCCGGCAGGCTTGGGCGGGATTTGCCCACCACGTCGTAATCGTCGATGCGGTTAACCGTGGCGTCCGGCGCGTACAGCGACAGCTGGTTAACCTGCTCGTCGGTCAGGAAGGTGTTCTCGATTTTGATCAGGTCTTTACGGCCCATTTCACCCGACGGCAGGTTCAGGCCGATGGTGATGCGCTGGTCGGTTTCGGTCAGTTTGAACAGCGTCAGCAGCTTAAAGCCCACCTGCGCAGGGATGTGGTCAATCACGGTGCCACGCTTGATGGCTTCAACCTGGAGTTTGTTATCGTGTGTCATGGTCGTCTCCCCTTACAGAGCTAATTCGCGATTCAGAACCAGTGCCAGTAACGCCTGGCGAGCGAAGATGCCGTTTCCGGCCTGCTGGAAGTACCAGGCGTGCGGCGTTTTGTCCACGTCTGTGGTGATCTCATCGATGCGCGGCAGCGGGTGCAGCACCTTCATATTGTCACGCGCGCCTTCAAGGTCGCTGGCGCGCAGCACGAACTGCGCCTTCACGTTGGCGTACTCGGACGGATCCAGACGCTCTTTCTGCACGCGGGTCATGTAGAGAATATCCACGTTGCCCATCACCTCTTCGATACTGGCGTGCAGGCTCCACGCGATGCCTTTCTCGTCCAGCATGTCGAGAATGTACTGCGGCATCGCCAGCGCGTCCGGCGCGATAAAGAAGAAGCGGTTGCCGTTAAATTTCGCCAGCGCCTGGGTCAGGGAGTGGACGGTGCGGCCATATTTCAGGTCGCCGACCATGGCGATGTTCAGGTTCTCAAGCGTGCCCTGCGTCTCCTGAATGGTGAACAGATCCAGCAGGGTCTGCGTCGGATGCTGGTTAGCACCGTCACCGGCGTTCAGCACCGGAATGCCGCCGGAAAATTCGGTCGCCAGACGCGCCGCGCCCTCCTGCGGGTGGCGCATCACAATCGCGTCAACGTAGGTACTGATAACCGAAATGGTATCCGCCAGGGTCTCGCCTTTTTTGCCCAGCGACGTGTTGCTGCTGTCCGAGAAGCCCACCACGCTCGCGCCCAGACGGTGCATGGAGGTTTCGAAGGAGAGGCGGGTGCGGGTCGAGGCTTCGAAGAAGCAGCTCGCAATCACCTTGTGCTTCAGCAGCTCCGGTTGCGGATTGGCCTTCAGTTTTGCCGCGGTTTCCAGAACCAGTTCCAGCTCTTCGCGGCTGAGGTCGTTTATGGAAATGATGTGTTTTTGATAAAGCGGATTCATGTTTATCTCCTGACGCCGGGCAAAAAAAAGCCCCTCAAATGAGGGGCTCTGGGAATAGGTTTAGCAACGGGAAGAAAAACGGCAGGCCAGCGTCTGATTTCAGACGCGGTAAGACGTTATGTCGTACACGCTTGACCATGCTTCCTCCCGGCAAATTGTCGGGCATTATACGCAGCTCGCTTTTGGGATCAAGCGATTTAATGCACGCTTTACTCAATGCAAACGGTTCTTTGTGAATATTAATGCGTTCTGAGTAAATAATTAATTTGCTTATGCACCAGCGCGGTGCGCTTCACTACGCGGGGCGCGACCCAGACAATACTGCTCCCGGCCACTACACCTAAAATTTCCGGTAACTGGTGATAATCCAGAATACGCGCCACCGCGCGGCCATATCCGGCGACGGTATGGATAAGGATAAATTCGCTGTTGTGCTCCACGCTCACCACCATTTCAGAGACCGTACGCGCCGCGTCGGGGGCCGGGCGCAGCTGGGGATTCAGCGAATAAATCTTTAGCCCTTTGGCATTGCGAATTTTTATGACACCAAGCAACTTGAGCAGACGTGAAACGGTGGACTGGCTGATGGTCTCAAAACCACGCTCCTGTAAGTCGCGGCGGATCTCTTCCTGGGAGAGATAGCTCTTTTCCGCGATCAGACGCTGGCAGACCGTTAGCTGTAGTTGCTCTTTGGGAGAGTACTCTTCGTAATCCATCATAGTTCCCATATCAGTTCCCGAAATAACCGGTGGCACCGCACCGATCCGTAGGCCGGATAAGCGCAGCGCCATCCGGCAAATCACAACAAAGCGCCCAGGCTTAACGCCACCATAATCACCACCGTTAAAATCCCCAGCAGCGGCGCGACCCATTTCAGATAACGCACGTAGGGCACGCGGGCGATAGCCAGCCCGCCCATCACGACGGCAGAGGTGGGAGTGATCAGGTTGACGATGCCGGACGCCGACTGGTAAGCCGTAACCACCAGGTCGCGGTTGACGTTAGCGAAATCGGCAAGGGGCGCCATGATCGGCATCGTCAGAACGGCCAGGCCGGACGAAGAAGGCACAAGAAACGACAGCACCACTTCCAGCCAGTACATCACGTTGATGAACGCCACCGTCGACAATCCGGTGACCATTCCCTCGGCGCTGTGCAAAATGGTGTGGGTAATCATGCCCTTATCCATGATCACTACGATACCGCGCGCGATGCCGATTATCAGCGCGACGCCCAGCAAATCTCGCGCGCCGTTGATAAAGGTTGAGGTCAGCTCCTCTTCGCTCATGCGGGCGATCAGCCCGACGATAATGGCACTGGCGAGGAACACCGCCGAAATCTCCGCCATCCACCAGCCCAGCACCGCCACGCCGTAGATCATCACCGCGAAGGCGAGGGCGAAGATCACCAGGATGAGTTTGCGCACCGGGGTAAATTCCAGCGACTGCTCGCCCTTGTTACCGAGAAAGTGGGCGCGATTTTCTTCCTGCTTATCCGCCACGATCGACAGCGACGGATCCTTGCGCACCTTGCGGGCGTAGCGCATTACCCACGCCACGCAGATGATCCAGCCGATCACCAGCAGCGCGATGCGTAGCATGATGCCGTTGGTGAAGGGGATCCCGGCGGCGTTGGCGGCGATCACCGTGGCGAACGGGTTGATGGTGGATCCGAGCGTGCCGATCCCCGCGCCGAGCAGCACGGTAGAAGCCGCAACCACCGGATCGAACCGCGCTGCCAGCATCACCGGCACCAGTAAGGTATAGAAGGGTAGCGACTCTTCGGCCATGCCGTAAATCGTGCCGCCTGCGGCAAACAGCGCCATCAGGATTGGGATCATCCACTCTTCGCGGCCGCGCAGCCGGGTGGTGACGCGCTCGATCCCGGCGTCTATCGCCCCGGTTTTAGTGACGATCCCGAGGAACCCCCCGATGATCAGAATAAACAGCGCCACGTCGATCGCCCCGGCCTGGCCGGACTCCGGATCGTACAGCCCGGCAATCGGCGCCATCAGCACGGAGACGAGCCCCTGCGGGTGCGCTGCCACGTGCGCGTAAGTGCCAGCAACCGGCACTTCTTTGCCGAGCGCCTCGTTCATCGCCATATGGTACTGCCCGGCCGGAACAATCCACGTCAGCACGGCAACCACGGCAATCAGAAAAAAGAGAATGGTATAAGCGGAGGGAAATTTGAACTTGCCCATGATGTTCTCCTGAACCCGGCGCACCCCGCGGCGCGCCGGGCGGTGATTAGTCGCCGAGTGTCGCCACCATGACCGCTTTAATGGTGTGCATGCGGTTCTCTGCTTCGTCGAAGACGATGGAGTTCGGGGATTCAAAGACCTCCTCCGTCACCTCCAGCCCCTTCAGGCCGTACGCCATCTCGATTTCGCGGCCCACTTTGGTATGTTCGTTGTGGAACGCCGGCAGGCAGTGCATGAACTTGACGTTCGGGTTACCGGTGGCCTTCATCACGTCCGCATTAATCTGATACGGCTTCATCAGGCTAACGCGCTCGGCCCACGCCTCCTTCGGCTCGCCCATGGAAACCCACACGTCGGTGTAGAGGAAATCGGTACCCTGCACGCCTTCTTCCACATCGTCGGTGAGGGTGATGCGCGCGCCGGTCTCTTTGGCGATGGCGCGGCACTGCTCAACCAGCCCGGCCTCCGGCCAGAAGGATTTCGGCGCCACAAGGCGGATATCTATCCCCATTTTGGCTGCGCCGACCATCAGCGAATTACCCATGTTGTTGCGCGCGTCGCCGAGATAAGCAAAGCTCAGCTCCGGCAGGGTTTTGCCCGGAGAGTGCTCCAGCATAGTCATCAGGTCGGCAAGGATTTGCGTCGGGTGGAACTCGTCGGTCAGGCCGTTCCACACCGGCACCCCCGCGTATTCGCCCAGCTCCTCAACGATGGCCTGGCCGTAGCCGCGGTACTCGATGCCGTCATACATGCGGCCCAGCACGCGCGCGGTGTCCTTCATCGACTCTTTGTGGCCAATCTGCGAGCCGCTTGGGCCGAGGTAGGTGACCTGCGCGCCCTGGTCGAACGCGCCCACTTCAAAGGCGCAGCGGGTGCGGGTGGATGTTTTTTCAAAGATCAGGGCGATGTTTTTCCCGACCAGGGTTTGCTTTTCGCGCCCGGCTTTTTTGGCCGCCTTCAGCTCGATGGCGAGGTCGATCAGGTACTGGATCTCCGCCGGGGTGTAGTCCAGCAGTTTCAGGAAGTTGCGGTTTTTCAGGTTGATGGTCATGGGTAAATCCTTTTTAAAATTAATGTCTAAGACCTTACCCCTCACCCCAGCCCTCTCCCCAAAGGGGAGAGGGTGTAATCGTCCCCTCTCCCCTTTGGGGAGAGGGTTAGGGTGAGGGGAAATGGGTGCTCAGTTACGAATCAACGTGCCTTTCTCGCCCGCCAGGATCTCCGCGCCGTCGGCCAGCGCGCCGATCCCGGCAATGCCGTTGCAGGCTTCAACAAACTCGCGGCAGGCGGCCACTTTTGGCCCCATCGATCCGGCGTCGAACTGCATGCCTCTGAGCAGTTCCGGCGTGACCTGCGCCAGCGGGCGCTGGGTCGGCTTGCCCCAGTCGAGGTACACTGCGTCGGCATCGGTGAGGATCAGCAGGGCATCGGCCTCGATCTGCCGCGCCAGCAGAGCGGCGGAGAGGTCTTTGTCGATCACCGCCTCAATGCCGCGATAACCGTTGGCGTTTTCCACCACTGGCACGCCGCCGCCGCCGTTGCAGATGACCAGGTGGTCGCGCTGAATAAGCGCCGTAATGGCGTCGCTCTCGACGATGCGCTTCGGCTGCGGAGAGGGCACCACGCGGCGGAAATAGGCCCCGTCGACTTTGAACACCCAGCCTTTTTCCGCGGCCAGCGCTTTCGCCTGGGCTTCGCTGTAGACCGGGCCGATGTACTTGGTCGGGTTGCTGAACGCCGGGTCGGCGGCGTCCACTTCCACCTGCGTGAGCAGGACGCTGACCTCGCGCTGGGGCAGATTGTTTTTCAGCGCCTGCTGGAGCATGTAGCCGATCATTCCCTGGCTTTCTGCACCAAGAACGTCCAGCGGGTAGGGAGTGACTTTGTCGTAGGCGCTGTTTTGCAGCGCCAGCAGCCCGACCTGCGGGCCGTTGCCGTGCACCAGCACCACGCGCCATTGCTCCGTTAAGCCTGCGATGGTGCGGGCGGCCTGCTCGATGTTCTGGCGCTGGATGTCCGCTTCAAGCGGTTCGCCGCGCTTGAGCAGCGCGTTGCCGCCAAGGGCCACAACCAGAGTGGGTTTTCGTTCCATGATGGCTCCTTTAAATTCCGTCGCGTTCCAGGGGGCAGCTCATGCAGCGCGCGCCGCCGCGACCGCGTCCCAGCTCGTCGCCCGGGATCGGCAGCACGGTGATGCCCGCTTTGTCGTACTTCTCGTTGGTCCAGACGTTGCGCTCGTAGCCGATCACCACGCCCGGGCGGATGGTCAGGACGTTGTTAGCGTCGTTCCACTGCTCGCGTTCGGCTTCAAAGGCATCGCCGCCGGTGGTGATCAGGCGCACCTGGTTAATGCCGAGGGCTTTCTCGATGGCATGCAGCAGGTCGGTTTCCTGGGTACGCAGCAGGCCGCCGCGTCCGTCCGGGGTGAGCGTCCAGCACTGGGCGTCCTTGCGCACCACTTCCGGGTAAACGGAGAAAGTGTCCACGTCGATGTGGGTCATCACGGTGTCGAGGTGCATGCAGGAGCGATGTTTTGGCAGCTCAACGGCGATCACGCGTTCGGCCTGGCGATGTTTAAACAGGCTATTGGCGAGGAACTCCACGCCCTGCGGCGTCGTGCGCTCTGACATGCCGATCAATACCGCCCCGCGGCCAATCACTAATACGTCGCCGCCTTCCAGGGTGGCGTGGTCGTAATTAATATTCTCGTCGCCGAAATACTTAATAAACTCGCCATCGGCAAATGCGGGGTGCCAGCGATATATTGCGCGCAGATTATTGGTTTCGCGCTGACGGGCCGGTTTCGCCATCGGATTAATGGACACGCCGTTATAAATCCAGCAGGAGGTATCGCGGGTAAATAAGTGGTTCGGCAGCGGTTTCATAATAAAATCATTCGCCGTGTGGGTATCGACCACCATATTTTTAATAGCCGCCGGAATTTCGCCGTAGGTTAATCCGCCGCTTAATCGGCGCGCCAGTTCGCGGTGCGGCATATCCGCCAGCCAGCCGCGGACGTCGCCGGCAAAGGCTGGGCCGAGGCGGTAGTCGGAGATTTGTGTTTCAAGAAGCCAGGCTTTTGCTTCGGCAATATCAAGCGTTTGCGTAAGAAGGTCGGTCAATAGCAGGACTTCCACACCCTGCTCGCGCAGCGTGTTTGCGAAGATATCATGCTCCTCTCCCGCCCGCTCAACCGAGAGCACGTCATCAAATAACAACTCCTGACAATTCGATGGCGTTAAACGTTTAAGACTTAAATTAGGACGGTGCAGCATAACGCTACGCAATTGACCAATTTCAGAACCGACGTAATGCTTTTCCATAATTATTCCTTTAACTTTTTTTCAGAATAAAAAGGGCATGCGCCATGTGATGCGTTTAATTTCATGGCGGCTAAGCTCAATTGATTTCGTGATTCATAGTAGGCGCTTAAATAATGGTTATTGTGACGCTGCTCACGCGAAAACCGATATTGAGCAGTTTATTTTCAATTGCATGATTCGTATCAGATAATGATTAATTTCATATTATTACG
Organism: Enterobacter cloacae complex sp. P29RS; assembly: GCF_014893445.1. Classification (NCBI taxonomy): domain Bacteria; kingdom Pseudomonadati; phylum Pseudomonadota; class Gammaproteobacteria; order Enterobacterales; family Enterobacteriaceae; genus Enterobacter; species Enterobacter cloacae complex sp. P29RS. The sequence goes on from NZ_JADBPZ010000003.1 coordinate 158,195, forward strand.
GGATGAATAGCTAAGCAGGAACGGGTGGCAATATTTGAGGTTGTTATTGTTTTGTAGAATTACATGCTTTGAAATATTTAGTTATGCTGTTGATTTCAATGAATAAAATTTTGCCTCGAGAATAGCTATGCAATAATGACAGTTAACTATTTTTCACTTAAGAGAAATCGATAAATAATTATGGATTTTTAAAGGAAATAACCGAAGTGATAAAGTGTGATGCAACAACAGGTTTTGTGAGTTACGTTTTAAATTCAGCGAGTTAGATAAGTTGCGTAAAGCTTAGGAAATGAGGTTATGCATAACGACTGCATAAATGCCTTTATGTAATTAACAGTGAATTAACACATTTTCCGATAAACATGCGCTGGCGCAAATCTTGTCTAAAAAGGGCTGGTATGGGAGAGGCGATTCTCGTATAAAAGATTAAAATGAAACAATGTTTTAATTTGAGGGTTGTATCATGATTATTGGCAATATTCATCATCTCCAGTCCTGGCTACCAGAAGAGCTGCGCCAGGCCATTGAGCACGTTAAGACCCACGTCACCGACGCGACGCCGACCGGCAAGCACGACATCAGCGGCAACAGCCTGTTTTATCTGGTATCGGAGGACATGACCCAGCCGTTCGCCGAGCGTCGCGCTGAATACCATGCACGCTACCTGGATATTCAGATTGTGCTGAAGGGGCAGGAAGGGATGACCTTCAGCACCCTGCCGCACGGCACGCCGGACACCGACTGGCTGGCGGACAAAGACATCGCGTTCCTGCCGGAAGGCGAGCAGGAGAAAACCGTGGTGCTGAGCGAAGGAGATTTCGTGGTGTTTTACCCGGGCGAAGTGCATAAGCCGCTGTGCGCGGTGGGGGCGCCGGCGCAGGTGCGTAAGGTTGTGGTGAAGATGCAGGTAGAGTAACCCCTCACCCCGGCCCTCTCCCAAGGGGAGAGGGTGTAAAAGTTCCCTCTCCCCGTGGGAGAGGGGTAGGGTGAGGGCACCAGACCGCACCCTCTAATATGTGATCCAGCTTAAACTTCCCGCACTCCCTCCTCATCTCCCATTTACCTGTGCTTTTTCTCCGTCATAGTATGATCGTTAAATTAATGAACACTGTTCTATAATGTAGAACAAAATGATTCACCAAGGAGATCTCATGCCGCAGTCCGCGTTGTTCACGGGTATCATTCCCCCTGTCTCCACCATTTTTACCGCCGATGGCCAGCTTGATAAGCCGGGCACCGCCGCGCTGATCGACGATCTGATCGCTGCGGGCGTCGATGGCCTGTTCTTCCTGGGCAGCGGCGGCGAGTTCTCCCAGCTCAGCGCCGAAGAGCGTAAAACCATTGCCCGCTTTGCGATCGATCATGTCGATCGTCGTGTGCCGGTCCTGATCGGCACCGGCGGCACCAACGCCCGGGAAACCATTGAGCTGAGCCAGCACGCGCAGCTGGCGGGCGCGGACGGCATCGTGGTGATCAACCCTTACTACTGGAAAGTGTCGGAAGCGAACCTGATCCGCTACTTCGAACAGGTGGCCGACAGCGTCACGCTGCCGGTGATGCTCTATAACTTCCCGGCGCTGACCGGGCAGGATCTGACCCCGGCGCTGGTGAAAACCCTCGCCGACTCGCGCAGTAACATCGTCGGCATCAAAGACACCATCGACTCCGTCGCCCACCTGCGCAGCATGATCCACACCGTTAAAGCGGCCCATCCACACTTCACCGTGCTCTGCGGCTACGACGATCATCTGTTCAATACCCTGCTGCTCGGCGGTGACGGGGCGATCTCGGCCAGCGGTAACTTTGCTCCGCAGGTGTCGGTAAATCTTCTGAAAGCCTGGCGGGATAAAGACGTGGCGAAAGCGGCTGAGTATCATCAGACCCTGCTGCAAATCCCGCAGATGTATCAGCTGGATACGCCGTTTGTGAACGTCATTAAAGAGGCGATCGTGCTCTGCGGTCGTCCAATTTCTACGCACGTCCTGCCACCAGCCTCGCCGCTGGACGAGCCGCGTAAGGCGCAGCTGAAAAACCTGCTACAACAGCTCAAGCTCTGCTGAGCCGGACGATAACGATGACCATTGAGAAAATTTTCACCCCACAGGACGACGCGTTTTATGCGGTGATCACCCACGCGGCGGGTCCGCAGGGCGCGCTGCCGCTGACTCCGCAGATGCTGATGGAATCCCCCAGCGGCAACCTGTTCGGCATGACGCAGAACGCCGGGATGGGCTGGGACGCTAACAAGCTGACCGGCAAAGAGGTGCTGATTATCGGTACTCAGGGCGGCATCCGCGCCGGAGACGGACGCCCGGTTGCGCTGGGCTACCACACCGGGCACTGGGAAATCGGCATGCAGATGCAGGCGGCGGCGAAGGAGATCACGCGCAACGGCGGGATCCCGTTTGCGGCCTTCGTCAGCGATCCGTGCGACGGGCGCTCGCAGGGCACGCACGGCATGTTTGATTCCCTGCCGTACCGCAACGACGCGGCGATCGTCTTTCGCCGCCTGATCCGCTCCCTGCCGACGCGCCGGGCGGTGATCGGCGTGGCAACCTGCGATAAAGGGCTGCCCGCTACCATGATTGCGCTGGCCGCGATGCACGATCTGCCGACCATTCTGGTGCCAGGCGGGGCGACGCTGCCGCCGACCGTGGGGGAAGATGCGGGCAAGGTGCAGACCATCGGCGCGCGCTTTGCCAACCATGAACTCTCCTTGCAGGAGGCCGCCGAGCTGGGCTGTCGCGCCTGCGCGTCGCCGGGCGGCGGGTGTCAGTTCCTCGGTACGGCGGGCACCTCGCAGGTGGTCGCGGAAGCGCTGGGTCTGGCGTTGCCGCACTCCGCGCTGGCGCCGTCCGGACAGGTGGTGTGGCTGGAGATCGCCCGCCAGTCGGCACGCGCGGTCAGTGAACTGGATAACCGCGGCATCACCACGCGCGATATCCTCACCGACAAAGCCATCGAAAACGCGATGGTGATCCACGCGGCGTTCGGCGGCTCCACCAATTTACTGCTGCACATTCCGGCCATTGCCCACGCGGCGGGCTGCACGATCCCGGACGTTGAACACTGGACGCGCGTCAACCGCAGGGTGCCGCGCCTGGTGAGCGTGCTGCCCAACGGCCCGGACTATCACCCGACCGTGCGTGCGTTCCTCGCGGGCGGCGTGCCGGAAGTCATGCTCCACCTGCGCGATCTCGGCCTGCTGCATCTGGATGCCATGACCGTCACCGGCCAGACGGTGGGCGAGAACCTCGACTGGTGGCAGAGCTCGGAGCGCCGTAAGCGCTTCCGCCAGTGCCTGCGCGAGCAGGACGGCGTGGAGCCGGATGACGTGATCCTGCCGCCGGAAAAAGCAAAAGCGAAAGGGCTGACCTCGACGGTCTGCTTCCCGACGGGCAACATTGCGCCGGAAGGATCGGTAATCAAGGCCACGGCGATCGACCCGTCGGTCGTCGGTGAAGATGGCGTTTACCGCCACACCGGCCGGGTGCGGGTGTTTGTCTCGGAGGCGCAGGCGATCAGGGCCATCAAGCGGGAAGAGATTGAGCAGGGCGATATCATGGTGGTGATCGGCGGTGGACCGTCCGGCACCGGCATGGAGGAGACCTACCAGCTCACCTCCGCGCTGAAGCATATCTCGTGGGGCAAAACGGTGTCGTTAATCACCGATGCGCGCTTCTCGGGCGTGTCGACGGGCGCCTGCTTCGGCCACGTGTCGCCGGAGGCGCTGGCGGGCGGGCCGATAGGCAAGCTGCGCGATAACGACATCATTGAGATAGCGGTGGACCGCCTGACATTAACAGGCAGCGTAAACTTTATCGGTACCGCGGACAACCCGCTGACGCCGGAAGAGGGCGCGCGCGAGCTGGCACGGCGGCAGACGCATCCGGACCTGCACGCTCACGACTTTTTGCCGGACGATACCCGGCTGTGGGCGGCATTACAGTCCGTGAGCGGCGGCACCTGGAAAGGCTGTATTTATGACACCGATAAAATCATTGAGGTAATTAACGCCGGTAAAAAAGCGCTCGGTATTTAATTATTTTGTGAGAGAAAATCGTCTGCGGAAAATAGTCCGCGGGCGGTTTTTGCGTGTCTGCAATTTATTAATTTAAACAATAAGTTGCGATATATCGTTGACGTCACAAAAGCGAAATAACGTAATTCAGAAATAAGATATGACCATTGCTGGTTAATTGAACAGCTCATTACACTCCATTAACACGATGTTGTAATTCAGCACACTACATAAGGGTGTAATTCTGATGACGCAATTAACCATGAAAGACAAAATTGGCTACGGGCTGGGTGACACCGCCTGCGGCTTCGTCTGGCAAGCCACGATGTTCCTGCTGGCCTATTTCTACACCGACGTCTTCGGCCTCTCCGCGGGCATAATGGGGACGCTGTTTTTAGTCTCCCGCGTGCTCGACGCCGTGACCGACCCGCTGATGGGGCTGCTGGTAGACCGCACCCGCACGCGGCATGGCCAGTTTCGCCCGTTCCTGCTGTGGGGCGCCATCCCGTTCGGCATCGTCTGCATGCTGACCTTCTACACGCCGGACTTCTCCGCGCAGGGCAAAATCATCTACGCCTGCGTGACCTATATTCTGCTCACTCTGGTCTACACCTTCGTTAACGTCCCGTACTGCGCCATGCCGGGCGTCATTACCGCCGACCCGAAAGAGCGTCACGCCCTGCAGTCCTGGCGTTTCTTCCTCGCCGCCGCGGGGTCGCTCGCCATCAGCGGCATCGCGCTGCCGCTGGTCAGCATCATTGGCAAAGGCAACGAGCAGGTGGGTTATTTCGGCGCCATGTGCGTGCTGGGCCTGAGCGGCGTGGTGCTGCTCTACGTCTGCTTCTTTACCACCAAAGAGCGCTACACCTTTGAGGTGCAGCCGGGGTCGTCAGTGGCGGAAGACCTTAAGCTGCTGCTGGGCAACAGCCAGTGGCGCATCATGTGTGCCTTCAAGATGATGGCGACCTGCTCCAACGTGGTGCGCGGCGGGGCGACGCTCTACTTCGTCAAATACGTGATGGATCACCCGGAGATGGCGACCCAGTTCTTACTCTACGGCAGCCTCGCCACCATGTTCGGCTCGCTCTGCTCCTCCCGCCTGCTGGGCCGCTTCGACCGCGTTACCGCCTTCAAGTGGATCATCGTCGCTTACTCGCTGATTAGCCTGCTGATTTTCGTCACCCCGGCGGAGCACATCGCGCTGATTTTTGCCCTCAACATTCTGTTCCTGTTCGTCTTTAACACCACCACGCCGCTGCAGTGGCTGATGGCCTCTGACGTGGTGGATTACGAGGAGAGCCGCAGCGGACGCCGCCTCGACGGGCTGGTGTTCTCCACCTACCTGTTCAGCCTGAAGATTGGCCTGGCGATTGGCGGGGCGGTGGTGGGCTGGATCCTGGCGTACGTCAACTACTCCGTCAGCAGCAGCGTGCAGCCGGTCGAGGTGCTGACCACCATCAAAATTCTGTTCTGCGTGGTGCCGGTGGTGCTCTACGCGGGCATGTTCATCATGCTTTCGTTCTACAAGCTCACCGACGCCCGCGTGGAGGCCATCAGCCAGCAGCTGATCAAGCACCGCGCGTCGCAGGGCGAGGCCGTTCCCGACGCTGCGACAGCCGCATCCCATTAACCGGAGGCAACATGGAAATCACTAACCCGATACTCACCGGCTTCAACCCGGACCCGTCCCTGTGCCGCCAGGGCGAGGACTACTACATCGCCACCTCGACCTTCGAGTGGTTCCCGGGCGTGCGCATCTATCACTCCCGCGACCTGAAAAACTGGACGCTGGTCAGCACGCCGCTGGACCGCGTGTCGATGCTGGATATGAAGGGCAACCCGGACTCCGGCGGTATCTGGGCGCCGTGCCTGAGCTACGCCGACGGCAAATTCTGGCTGCTCTATACCGACGTGAAGATTGTCGATTCGCCGTGGAAAAATGGCCGCAACTTCCTCGTCACCGCGCCGTCCATCGAAGGGCCATGGAGCGAGCCGATCCCGATGGGCAACGGCGGGTTCGATCCGTCCCTGTTCCACGACGACGATGGCCGCAAATACTACCTCTACCGCCCGTGGGGGCCGCGCCACCACAGCAACCCGCACAACACCATCGTGATGCAGGAGTTTGATTCGCAGACTGGCACGCTCTCGCCCGAGCGCAAAACGCTGTTTACCGGCACGCCGCTCTGCTACACCGAAGGGGCGCATCTTTATCGCCACGCGGGATGGTACTACCTGATGGTTGCCGAGGGCGGCACCAGCTACGAGCACGCCGTCGTGGTGCTGCGCGCAAAAACCATCGACGGGCCGTACGAGCTGCACCCGGACGTGACGATGATGACCAGCTGGCACCTGCCGGAGAACCCGCTGCAAAAGAGCGGTCACGGCTCGCTGCTGCAAACCCACACCGGGGAGTGGTATATGGCCTACCTCACCAGCCGCCCGCTGCGCCTGCCCGGCGTGCCGCTGCTGGCCTCCGGCGGGCGCGGCTACTGCCCGCTGGGGCGCGAGACCGGCATCGCCCGCATTGAATGGCGCGACGGCTGGCCGTACGTGGAAGGCGGCAGGCACGCGCAACTGACCGTGAAAGGCCCGCAGATGGCGGAGCAGCCTGTAGCCGTTCCGGGCATCTGGCGGGACGATTTCGACGCCAGTTCGCTTGACCCGGAACTGCAGACCCTGCGCATTCCGTTCGACAACACCCTCGGCTCGCTTACCGCCCGCCCGGGCTACTTACGGCTCTACGGCAACGACTCGCTCAACTCGACCTTTACCCAGTCGACCGTGGCGCGCCGCTGGCAGCATTTCACCTTCCGGGCCGAGACGCGGATGCAGTTCTCGCCGGTCCACTTCCAGCAGAGCGCGGGGCTGACCTGCTACTACAACAGCAAAAACTGGAGCTACTGCTTTGTGGACTACGATGAGGGACAGGGGAGAACCATCAAGGTGATCCAGCTCGACCACAACGTGCCGTCATGGCCGCTGCACGAGCAGCCGATTCCGGTGCCGGAACAGGCCGAGAGCGTCTGGCTAAGGGTGGACGTGGATAAACTGGTCTACCGCTACAGCTACTCGTTCGACGGCGAGACATGGCACACCGTGCCGATCACGTATGAGGCGTGGAAGTTGTCGGACGACTATATCGGCGGGCGCGGTTTCTTCACTGGTGCGTTTGTGGGACTGCACTGCGAGGACATCAGCGGCGACGGCTGCCACGCGGACTTCGACTACTTCACCTACGAGCCGGCATAGCCCAGTGCGCGTGAGAGCGCGAGCCCGGCCTGCTGAAGCTGCTCGCGGAAATTAGCCAGCTCGGCATCGTCCACGCGCGAGGTCAAGGTCGACAGGCTCAGGGCGGCAATCACGCGGGATTCGTGGTTCCACACCGGCACCGCCACGCAGCGCACGCCCTGCTCGTTCTCTTCGCTGTCCAGGGCATAGCCCTGCTCGCGGGTCTGCGCCAGAGCGGCCATTAATGCTTCGCGAGAGGCGAGGGTAGCGGGCGTAAAGGTGGTGTACTGATAGCCCTCCAGCAGGGTGTTCAGCTCGGCCTCGCCCAGCCAGGCAATCAACACCTTGCCGATGGCAGTGGCGTGAACCGGCAGGCGGCGGCCAATGCGCGAATAGGCTATGGCGGCCAGCTTGCCTTCAATCTTCTCGATATAGACCCCTTCACGACCGTCCAGGATCCCCAGATGGGTGGTCTGCCCGGTCCGCTGGGACAGCTCCGTCAGCCAGCCTTTCGCCTTCTGGCGAATATCGATGGAGCCCACGACGAAATGACCGCGCTCAACCAGCTTCATGCCGAGGCGATATTTGCCGTTCTCCGGGTTCTGATCGATATAGCCGTGAAGCTGGAGGGTTTTCAGCAGCGAGTGGAGGGTACTCTTGCTCAGCCCCATCAGTTTGCTGATGTCGGTGATCTTAAGCTCGGTGGCCTGCTCGTTGAACAGGTCGAGGATCTGCAACGCACGTTCAACAGACTGAATAATCGGCATAATGCTGGCATGTCCACGCTGGAATGAAGGCGAAAACGTACCTTTTTCGGGGTGAAAAATCAATGAAATGGCGCCGGTTTGCTCCCTCTCCCCGTGGGAGAAGGCCGGGGTGAGGGCATAAGGCCGCAGCGTTGCCTGATTCGCCCGGCGGCGCTACGCTTGCACGGGCCTACGGGTTGTGTTTTCTCCCTCTCCCTGTGGGAGAGGGACGGGGTGAGGGCATCAGGCCGCATCGTCGCCTGATTCGCCCGGCGGCGCTGCGCTTGCACGGGCCTACGGGCTGGGTGTTCTCCCTCTCCCCGTGGGAGAGGGACGGGGTGAGGGCATCAGGCCGCATCGTCGCCTGATTCGCCCGGCGGCGCTGCGCTTGCACGGGCCTACGGGCTGGGTGTTCTCCCTCTCCCCGTGGGAGAGGGACGGGGTGAGGGCATCAGGCCGCATCGTCGCCTGATTCGCCCGGCGGCGCTGCGCTTGCACGGGCCTACGGGCTGGGTGTTCTCCCTCTCCCTGTGGGAGAGGGCCGGGGTGAGGGCACCAGACCGCAGAGGAGTCAATCACTCCCCAAGCGTCGCCACCATCACCGCCTTAATCGTATGCATCCGGTTTTCCGCCTGGTCGAAGACGATACTCGCCGCCGACTCAAACACCTCGTCCGTCACTTCCATCCCGCCGTGCAGATCGAACTCCTTCGCCATCTGCTTGCCGAGCGTAGTCTGGTCGTCATGGAACGCGGGCAGACAGTGCAGGAACTTCACGTTCGGGTTGCCGGTCAGCGCCATCATTTGCGCGTTCACCTGATACCCCCTCAGCAGCGCAATCCGCTCCGCCCACTTCTCTTTGGCTTCGCCCATCGACACCCACACGTCGGTATAGATAAAGTCCGCGCCCTTCACGCCCGCCGCCACGTCTTCCGTCAGGGTGATTTTCCCGCCGTGCTTTTCCGCTAGCGCACTGCACTCCGCCACCAGGCTCTCTTCCGGCCAGCAGGCTTTCGGGGCCACCAGACGCAGATCCAGCCCGGTCAGTGCCGCCGCTTCCAGCATCGAGTTGCCCATGTTGTTGCGCGCGTCGCCCGCGTAGACCAGCGTCATCTCGTTAAACGCCTTGCCCGGCAGGTGCTCCTGCATGGTCAGCAGGTCCGCCAGCAGCTGCGTCGGGTGGAACTCGTTGGTCAGCCCGTTCCACACCGGCACGCCAGCATACTTCGCCAGCGTCTCGACGACTTCCTGGCCGTGACCGCGATACTGAATGCCATCGTACATCCGCCCGAGCACGCGTGCGGTATCCTTAATTGACTCTTTATGCCCAATCTGGCTGCCGCTCGGCCCTAACCAGGTGACGCGCGCGCCCTGGTCAAATGCGGCAACTTCGAAAGAGCAACGTGTACGGGTTGAGTCTTTTTCGAAGATGAGCGCGATGTTTTTTCCAGTAAGCTTTTGTACTTCCTTGCCATTTTTTTTATCGGCTTTGAGCTGTGCGGCAAGAGTCAGCAGAGAAGTGAACTGAGCAGGGGTAAAGTCGAGCAATTTCAGAAAGTGTTTCTTGTACAGATCAGACATTTTATCCTCACATGGGAACGCCACTTATTGAATTAAAATTCACTTTATATGTGTAATTATTCATTTGCAACCCCGTTTCACAAATCTTTCCAACAAAGGTGGAGGCAAACCCGTCCGTGTGTGAAAATAGAAGTATCTGCCGCACTTTAAAGAGGATTGACCCATGGCAAACCCGGAATTACTGGAAGAGCAACGCGAAGAGACGCGTCTGATTATTGAAGAACTGCTGGAAGACGGTAGCGATCCGGACGCGCTGTACACCATCGAACACCATTTCTCTGCGGACGACTTTGAAGCGCTGGAAAAAATGGCCGTGGAAGCCTTCAAGCTGGGTTACGAAGTGACCGAGCCGGAAGAGCTGGAAGTGGAAGAGGGCGACACCGTCATCTGCTGCGATATCCTGAGCGAAGGCGCGCTGAAGGCGGAGCTGATCGACGCGCAGGTAGAACAGCTGATGAACCTGGCCGAGAAGTTTGAAGTGGAATACGACGGCTGGGGAACCTACTTCGAAGATCCGAACGGTGAAGACGGCGAAGAAGGCGACGACGAAGATTACGTCGACGAAGACGACGACGGCGTGCGTCACTAAGCGTTTCAGGCGGTGGCACGCGCCACCGCTTTTTTCAAGGCAGAACCATGGATTACCCGCAGATACTCGCCCCCGTACTCAACTTCCTCCAGTGCCCGACCCCGCAAGCATGGATTGATAAAGCCCGCGACCCGGCGAACCTGCCGCTGCTGCTCACCGACCATATGGTGTGCGAGCTCAAGGCCGCCCAGACCGCGCTGTTACTCGTGCGTAAATACGTCGCCGACGAAAGCGGTGCCGATGCGCTGCTCGACTGGCTCAAGCCCTACGAACAGTTCACCTTCCGCGACGGCCCGGAGCCGGACTTCATCGCCCTGCACAGGCAGATTGGCAAAAGCGTGATGCCCAAAACCGACGACCCGTGGGGACAGGCGCTCATCGACAGCATGGTGCTGCTGATTAAAGAGGAGCTGCACCACTTCTGGCAGGTGCGCGAGGCGATGCTGGCCCGCGACATTCCCTACGTCAAAATCACCGCCAGCCGCTATGCCAAAGGGATGCTGAAGGACGTGCGCACCCACGAACCGCTGACACTAATCGACAAGCTCATCTGCGGCGCCTACATCGAAGCCCGCTCCTGCGAACGCTTCGCCGCGCTGGCCCCGTTCCTCGACGACGACCTGCAGAAGTTCTATCTCTCGCTGCTGCGCTCGGAAGCGCGCCATTATCAGGACTACCTGACGCTGGCTCAGCAGGTGAGCGACGACGATATCTCACCGCGCATACAGCTTTTTGGCGAAATTGAAGCCACACTTATCTCGACACCGGACCACGAGTTTCGCTTCCACAGCGGCGTGCCGGTGTAAACCGGCATAACTCAAGGATAAGGATGCGAGATGAATAAAAAGTGGACCCGTATTGTGATTATCGTCATTGCGGCTGCCTCCGTGGCGTTCTGGGTGTTTTTCGACAGGCAGCGCGCTCCGGAACGGCAGATGGATAACGCCCTCAACGCGATGCCCGCCTGGCAGGTGATCAAGGAGCAGGAGCCCGCGCTGCATCAGCGCATCCTCGACCAGATGGCCGCCCTGCAAAAAGCGGGCGAGCCGGAGCAGCAGATTATCGACACCATCCAGCCGCAGATCCTGCATCTGCAGATGTCGCGCCTGCAAAACGCCCCGGACGCCAACGTGGTGAACTACATGACCATCAACATGGAGCAGACCGCCGCCATCCAGAAGGTGAGCGACGACGCCTGCTTCCGTTTCCTCTACCCGATGGTGAAGGGAGGCGTGAACCCGATGCGCATGCTGGATAAAGACCTGATGGCCCGGCGCATGCAGGCCGACGCCGACATGATGCGCGCGGCCTACGGCAAAAACCGCCACACCGTGACGCAGGCCGAACGCGAGGCGGCTGTCGAGGATGTCCGACCGATTATGAAGCAACTTGCCGATCAGTACGGCGAGGACATCCAGCTGCTGCAGATGCCGGAGAAGGCGGCGGGCAAAGAGAAGCTCTCCTGCGATATGGTGCAGGAGATGTGGGCGAAGGTGCTGGCACTGCCGGAGCAGAAGGCGGCGAGGGTGATTCGGCTGGCGGTGTCCGAGCTGGACTGACGAAGGGCGCTGGTTTTTTGGGCACTTAGCGCGGGTTTCGCGCGTCGTCGCTTGCATGGCGGCGCGCGACAGGTATAATCCACAACGTTTCCGCATCCCCTTCAGTGCCGAAGTGGCGAAATCGGTAGACGCAGTTGATTCAAAATCAACCGTAGAAATACGTGCCGGTTCGAGTCCGGCCTTCGGCACCATCGGAACATCAATAGACGTCAACGGACGTCTTTTTTTGTGCCTGAAATCCAGTATCCGCAAGGCTTTCCTCGCTTTTTCACTCAACCTAAGTCAACCTGATTCAATCTACATCAACTTACTGATGCGGGTACAACTGCGGGTATATCCCGGTTCGATTATGTTTGTACCCACACAGGACCCTTGAAAGGATACTCATCATGGCTCTGAGTGATGTGAAAGTTCGTTCGGCTAAGCCTGAAGCTAAAGCCTATAAACTTACTGACGGTGAAGGCATGGTGTTGCTGGTTCACCCTAACGGTTCTAAATACTGGCGGCTGCGTTATCGTTTTGGTGGTAAGGAGAAGATGCTGGCGTTGGGGAAATACCCTGAAGTTTCGCTGGCGGATGCCCGGGCACGCCGGGATGAAGCCCGTAAGCTGTTAGCTAATGGTGTCGATCCAAGTGAGAACAAGAAAGCCGTTAAAGTAGAGCAGGAACAAGAGGCGATAACGTTTGAAGTGGTTGCCAGAGACTGGCACGCCAGCAATCAGAAGTGGTCTGCATCGCATAGCGCTCGTGTACTGAAAAGCCTCGAAGATAATCTCTTTACTGCCATCGGTAAGCGGAACATTGCTGAATTGAAGACTCGGGATCTGCTTGTACCCATCAAAGCCGTTGAGTCATCCGGGCGACTCGAAGTCGCCGCCCGTTTACAACAGCGAACTACCGCGATTATACGCTTTGCTGTGCAGAGTGGACTGATAGATTATAACCCAGCGCAGGAAATGGCAGGGGCGGTTGCTTCCGGAAACAGGCAACATCGACCGGCACTGGAATTAAAGTGTATCCCTGAACTACTTCAGAAAGTAGATAATTATACTGGTAGACCATTAACCCGCTGGGCAACGGAACTGACTCTGCTTATCTTTATTCGCTCTAGTGAATTACGGTTTGCCCGTTGGTCAGAAATTGATTTTGAAACATCAATGTGGACGATCCCGCCGGAACGAGAGCCCATTCCCGGCGTCAAACATTCTCACCGGGGATCAAAGATGCGTACGCCGCATTTGGTGCCGCTTTCAAAGCAGGCACTGGCGATCCTGAAACAGATCAAACAGTTTTGTGGAGAACAAGGGCTGATTTTTATTGGTGATCATGATCCACGTAAACCGATGAGTGAAAACACAGTGAATAAGGCGCTTCGGGTAATGGGCTATGACACGAAAGTCGAAGTCTGTGGTCATGGTTTTCGCACAATGGCGTGTAGTTCGTTGATAGAGTCAGGGCTGTGGTCGAGGGATGCGGTAGAGCGGCAGATGAGCCATATGGAGCGTAACTCTGTGCGGGCAGCCTATGTCCATAAGGCAGAGTTTATCGATGAACGTAAGTTGATGCTGCAATGGTGGGCGGACTTTCTGGATGCGAACCGAGAGAAGGGCATTACGCCGTTTGACTATGCAAAAATTAATCAGGGGAACTGTGGATAAATGGTTGGGCTGACGTGGGGGAACTTCTGGGTGCGACAATTTTGTATTAACACAAATTTAACCTAACAGCTTTATAGATTGAAACAAGTAAAATCTGACAGTCCGCTGTGAGCGCAGGCTGTGTGAAAACTCATAGCTTCAAATAGCCAAACAATATTTCTCATCTGTGCTTTAATAATGTCGTTTAAGTTGACGAGGTAATCTGTGATTTTATTCGGGTGACTCAGAATTTTTTATTGCGGGGAAGAACCTGATATTTGTTGTTACTGGAGGATAAAATGGCTGGAACCGTTAGCCGTATTGTTCCTGCAGCTGAATTATCAATCCTTCAGTACCCCATATTGATAGCATCCTTTTCAGGTTATAAGCCAATATATGCAGACTAATTTCTGTACTGACGTTTTTAAATTTCCGCATCAAGAAGTGCGTTGCACCCATCCACATTTTTATTGTCCCAAACGGATGTTCTACCGTTTGCTTTCGCATGACTACTGCTTGAGGAAATGCCTCAAGTCTGGCATGCATTTCTTCCATTTCAGCCTCATGAACCCAGCGCCGTATACGCCTTGGATCGCGTTTTGATGTGGTACACTTGGAGCGCTGGCTGCAATCGCGACAGGCAATATTGTTAAAGTATAATTGTTGCTCCAGACCGTCCTCTATTGAGGTAAATCGATTCTGAAGCTCGTTGCCCATTGGGCATACATAAACATCTTTTTCCCTGTTATATCTGAACATTGAGCGGTTATAGAGCCCTTTACGTTCAGCACCAGAGGTATCTCCCTTTGGCACCAAAGCCACGGCTCCGCTATCCAGAACTGTTTTAATATCGCTGCGACTGTAATACCCTTTATCGGCAAGTACTGTTATGTCCTTCCGGCCAACAGCTTTCTGAGCCAGTGTTGCCACTGAACCAAGTTGCCCCCGATCTGTTGTATTGGTGACTTCATGCGCAACAATCAAATGGTTCTTCGTATCCACAGCTGTCTGAACGTTGTAGCAAACTTGCCGGTTCATATTATTTGTTTTCATCAACCGAGAGTCAGGGTCGGTTAAAGAGAGTTGTTTATCTGGCTGTTGTGCGACTGCGTGTTGGATTGCCTGAAGTTCACGTAAACGCTTTTGTAGCCAGGCCAGTTTAGTGGCTGTTAACTTTGTGCTTGCATCGGGCCCGGTATTCTTGTCGGCTTCATCCAGCTTGTTTAAATAATAAGTAATACTTTGCTCAACGCGCTCAATATGGTCTTTGGCTTTCTGGGATGTAAAGTTGTTCGGTTTGCTGTTTACTGCTTTGAATTTGCTGCCGTCAATAGCAACAACAACATCAGTGAACATTTGCATTTGCCGGCACAGGCCAATAAAGGCCCGACAAGCATTCCTGATACCTTCACCGTTATCTTTCCTAAAGTCTGCAATGGTTTTAAAGTCAGGCGTTAATCGTTCAAGTAACCACATCAGTTCAACGTTCCGATGGGCCTCTTTTTCCAGTCTTCGGGAGGACTGAATTCGGTTGAGATATCCGTAAATGTACAGCTTCAGTAGGGTGGCAGGGTGATATCCGGGCCGTCCGGTTCGCTTTGCGTTAACTCTTCTGAAACCAAGAGAATCAAGCTGTAACCCATCTACAAATATATCAACTACTCTGACTGGGTTATCTTCAGTGACAAAATCATCCAGTGCATCTGGGAGCAATGTCATCTGGTGCCTGCCATGTCCTTGAATGTGATTGGTCATGTCGGTACCCGCAGTGTTCACTTGTATGTTTATAATTTTAATAGAAAAGTAAGTCCGCGGCATGGGTTTATAAAGAATGGTTGATCGTATGAAACCATCGCTTAGACCAAAAAGTGCTCAGGTGTTTTCACACAGCCTGAGCGTGAAGCGGACGCTCATTCTTTACATAATATTGGCAGTACCTTTCTTGTGCAGATCAATAACATTGCCTTACTGAAGGCTAAATTGATAAAAAGAGCCCGAATACTGATGATTTGGGCTCTATATTTCACCTATAAGTTACATCACTCCAGATTAGTCTTTTTCGGCTAATGGAAGTGGTGGTAATCCTAGTTCTTCGAGGAAAGTGTTATGAGTGAGAGTTGCACTCTTAATACTTTCTTCTAATGACACTAGCTTACTGTGGATATCTTTCAGATCTATTCTTTTTTCTGCCTGTGCTGTACTGACATAACGTGAGATATTCAGATTGAAACCGTTTCTCTCAATCTCTTCCATCGACACACGACGGGAATATCGATCTTCTTCTTTGCGGAATTGATAGCTCTCAACGATTTTGTTGATGTGTTCTGGCAGCAGATAATTCTGGCGTTTGCCTTTCTCGAAGTGTTCTGCGGCATTGATAAACAATACGTCATCTGACTTCTTGCAGCGTTTGAGCACCAGAATACAAACAGGTATGCCAGTCGAGAAGAACAGATTGGCAGGAAGACCAATGACTGTATCGATATGTCCATCTTTTAACAATTTGGTACGGATACGCTCTTCTGCACCGCCACGGAACAAAACGCCGTGCGGCAGAATAATAGCCATAACGCCATCATCACTGAGGAAGTGAAATCCGTGCAGAAGGAAGGCGAAATCAGCCGCTGATTTAGGAGCAAGACCATAGTTCTTGAAGCGGAAATCTTCACCTAATGCCTCAGTAGGCTCCCAGCGTAAACTGAAAGGCGGATTGGCTACGATGGCGTCGAACTGCATTTTCTTTGCAGGATTCATCTCATTGAGAATATTCCAATCATTCTCTAACGTATCACCGTGATGGATTTCAAACTCGGTATCTTTTACCCCATGCAACAGCATGTTCATTCGCGCAAGGTTATAGGTAGTGATATTTTTCTCTTGGCCAAATATTTTACCTATAGAGCCTCCTTTATCACTTAACCTGTTTCGTACATTCAATAGCAACGAGCCTGAGCCACAGGCGAAGTCCATCACTTGTTTAATTTTTTTCTTTGAACCAGTCGTTGGGTCTTGGCTGTCTAATGTAACAATTGCTGACAAGATGGTAGAAACTTGTTGAGGCGTATAAAACTCACCAGCTTTTTTTCCTGAACCTGCAGCAAACTGACCAATCAAGTATTCGTAGGCATCACCCAGATCGTCCCTTGCATTACTAAAACCAGAAATACCTTCGGCGATTTTTTGAATAATGGTACAGAGCTTGGCATTACGATCAGCAGGCTTTTTGCCGAGCTTTTCAGAGTGTAGGTTTATTTCCGAGAACAAGCCCTGGAATGTGCTGTTGAAGGATTTCTCTTCAATATATTTGAACCCTTTCCATAGTGTATCCAGCAAATCCGTATGCTGAGTACGTGCCATTTCGGCCACACTGCTCCACAGAAACGCAGGTTCAATAACATAATGTGTTTTAAGACGCATCTGCTTTTCAAAATCGGCAATATCAGCTTGGTTGTTCTGATACCAGATTGCTAGCGGTGTGCGACGATCGTTATCGCCCGGTTCGGGGTAATCCCTGCCCAATTCCTTCTTAGCTGCCTGTTCATAGTTATCGGACAGATAACGCAAGAATAGAAATGACAGCATGTAATCACGAAAGTCATCGGCATTCATCGCGCCGCGTAATTGATCAGCAATATCCCAGAGGGTTTTACCAAGCTGATTAAGTTGTTCTTTGGTCATGTAGTTATCTACCTTTAGGCATGATATCAGGCAAATCGAAGGTGTATCGCTCCAGAAACCCATTCAGAATGCTGTTGAAAAGTTGTTTGTTGTCTTCGGTAAGTTCTTTAGGATCAAACAATGAGTAATCCCCATGACTTAACAGGTTTAGGGCTCGTGAGAAAAGCACCTCATCCTCAATGCCGTGAATACAGCCAGAAAAGTCCTTAAAACCGAAAAATGCGGAGGTTTTTTCTAACACTCCGCGTAACACATTAAAATGGTTTGCATAGAGCCTACCTGCATCTGCGGCTTTCTTTAGTTCACTGAGCATGGCCACATGATGAAAAAACGGCGTATCTGTTGTGGATTGAAGGCTATAACCGTCGCCATTACGGCTGTATATGAAATAAGATTTATGCGGCTGCTTTTTTAACTCATTACACATAACGTTAAAAAACAGGCTGTGGTGTGACGATATGACCGTTTTCACTTTGCCGATTGAGTGTCTTAAGAGCTTCGCTAGATCAGAGCCTACGGCAATGGCATTGTTGTCATCTAACGATGATATAGGATCGTCGATATAGAAATATTTCACCCAGTTGTAGGCTTCTGCTCCATCAATCACCAATTCGCATATAGCCAGAAACACACACCAGATAAAGATATTCTCTTCACCACGCGAAATCTTGATATTGTCTTGCTCAATAGTCTCAGACTCTTCGGAATCCGGACGAAATCGCGGATTCTTTACCTGCTTGCTAAAGGTTACACTCCAGTTATCGTAATCAATCTTAAAGTTGAAGTTACTGTAGCGAGCTAGGTAGACGAAGATCTTTTCTTCAAGGGCCAGTTCTTTGAAGCCTTCAAAAAACTTGGAGTCTGAATTGATCTGTAACACCCGGTTTGCGTCATTCTCCAAGTCGTTATCCCAATGAAACAAATCCTCAGTAAACGCATTAAAGTAAAGGGTGTCTCTGTCTTGTCCTCTCTTACGTTTTCCTGCGTCTTTAAACTCCATTGATAGTCGGGTCTTGCCTGTTCCGTTATAAGCATATAATAGAACGAAATCGACACCACCATTGTCGTTTTGGCGCAGATCGTCTCTTATACGAGTAATGACGTTTCTTAGGCTATTGAAATTATTAATCTTTGGCTTTCCCGTCATAAAATCACCTCGTCAATGATAGGGAAAAGCCTCTGAATTAAGGCTTGCTTATGATTTTTAAGTTGATCAACCTGAACGGACTGAGCCGAAATCATGTCATCTATAGACGATAGAACATCTGCTATTGCATCTTGTTCCTTCTCCGAATTTGGAACATAAAACTCATATTTTTTGAGTTGATTACCATTTATTGAATTGATTGTAGCGCCAAGATCCGCTGCAACCTGCCTCTCGTATGCATACGTCTGAAAAAGCTGATAAATAAATTTTGAGCGATTTGACCTAAAGACAGTCATAAACGCTCCATGAGTACATTTGGGTATATTCTCGGGAATTAATGCATTTTTCCCAATTAGCGCTTTCGAGCCATTTCGTACACAAATCAAAATGTCACCGGGTCTAGAATAGTTAGCCCCTTTAATATCACTTCTTACAAACACATTATCTTCCAAAGAAATTTGGCCATTTTGAACGTTTGAGGACCTTAAAACTAGCAAACCTTCCTCACATACGTCTACTGGGCTATAGGTTAAACCTGAAACCAACTCTCCGAGGCTACTTAAAGTTACTTTGCACCATTTTCCATATGTCTTAAACTTTGGAAAGCGCAGCTTGGGTACTGCCTCACCTTCAGCTGGGAAGAGTTGTTGCATCAAACCTTTTTTATGGCCTTTGAGGGATTTGAGCTTTTGAGTATGTAGCGCGATCAGCTCATCAATAGAGGCAAGGCAATCGGCGATTTTTTGTTGTTCCAACTCAGATGGATTTGGAACAGGCATGGCCATAAACTCACCACTAGTAATACTCATACGGTCATGACGAGCGCCACTATTCGATACAGTTTGCAAATAGGCATGCCATTTAGACGACTTGAAAAACTGCTCGAAGAAATCATTTGTCTTGCTATTAAACCTAAAGACAGTGTACAGCGGAGACATTATCCCTTTGCCAACCTTATTCTTCGAGATTGGCCCTACTGGTGCCGTGGATGATATCCTCGGGTTATAGACGTAATCGCCTTTATCAACGATGTAGTAGCTTTCAAGATTCCCTTTAACAGCAATATCCTTGTCGAAATAATCTCGCTGGTCTACGACTCCATCAACCGCAGAATTAGTCAGTACACGAGTGATTTTTTCTCCCTTGTTCTTACTTGTTGACCTTTTTGCCACGGCATTCAATCGCACACACGGCCAGTTAGGCTCCTTTTCAAAATCAGGAAACCGTAACTCAGGAACCAATCCTTTCTTTTGTTTATTCATACGCATCTAATCCCGAAATCTCACGTCCATCGGCCTGTTTTTGTAAGTACGGTACTAAATCTTCCATCAAGTCCAGCTCTGCCAAACGACGCGTTTTCCAACCCAACCCCAAGGGGGCAAGTAGGTCTGTTAGCTGTTCGCCATCAAAAATCATGCGATCCAGAATACCATCCACGAAAGCTTGCAGCGATTGGGGTTGCAGCCCATGTTTCTCGGCCATTTGCGTTAATGCCTGCGTTGCTTTCTGGACTTTAAAATCTTGGTAGCCTTCGCGGATTTGCTTTTCACTTAGCGCTTCACCAGCCTTGAGGCTATTGATGTAGGCAATAATATCCTCACGCTCTTCCATCAAGTTAGCATTGGCGCTGATCAGGTCAATCAGCTCCTGGCGCGTCATCTTCTGCTTGCCAGTTTTTTGAGTGGATTTGGCAATCAGCCCCATGATGTAGTCATAATCAATAATGCTGGAAGCAAAAAGCACTAGATCAAACTCAAGCTGCTCCACCGATTCTTCGTTGTCATCACTTTTACCTTGTTTACGCTTTAGCTCCATAGCTGTGTCGAGGTAAATGGCTTTAAAGCCCCGCAGAGTATCTGTTGGCAGTTTTTGTTCGATGGCGGCTTTACTTTCTTCGTCTAGTTCAGTGTATTGCTCTAGCTGGGTTTTCAGCTTCTGCACTTCCTTAAAGTGGTTGATAAACTCGGCCTTGGCCGTATCGCCTTTCAGGTTGTGCACCTCAGATGGCTCGCAGCTTAAGCCTTTGGACTCCATAAAGGTTTGCAATTCGTCCACCTTTTTCTGGAATGCCTCAACCACTTTGGACGCTGGATCGACCAGCCAGATTTCTCGGGCTTTATCTTTCGCCCCACCAGAAAACAGCTCAATTGCTGCGTTCACTTCGTTTTCCTGATAACGGAAGTCCAGAATGTTGCCCCACGGTTTTGTGTCGTTCAGAACACGATTGGTGCGCGAGAATGCCTGGATAAGGCCGTGATGCTTCAGGTTTTTATCCACATAAAGAGTATTGAGGTATTTTGAGTCAAAACCGGTTAACAGCATGTCCACCACAATGGTAATGTCGATTTTGTTTTTACGAGGGTAATCAGTATTGCTGTACTTTTGGTCTTTAATGCGCTGCTGCACATCCTGATAGTAAAGGTCAAATTCGTTAATGGTGTGATTGGTGCCGTATTGCGCGTTATAGTCGGCAATAATCGCCATCAGGGCTGCCTTTTTCTTTTCCGGCTCTACCTGGTTGTCGGCACTTTCTTGGGGCAGGTCTTCCTGAAGCTGCTTAATGTCTGCCGCATTCTTGTTGCCGTTTACACTGCCACTGCCACTGCCACTGCCACTGCCACTGCCATTGCCGTTACCCTCGTTCTCTTTAGCGATCTGAGCCGGGGGTGAGAATACACAGGCGATATTTAATGGCTCGAAATTTTCGTCTTCAGACTGCTTTTGTGCTTGAAGCGTTTTAAATAGCTCAAAGTAGTCGATGGCGTGATTGATCGATGCTGTTGCTAACACGGCATTAAAGCGGCGCTGATTTGTGGCGCTATCGTGTTTGTCGAGAATGGCTTTTATTACCGCTTCAGGTGGTGGCAGTTCTTTTTTCTTAGGCTTAGTTTGACCACCTTTACCACCGTCTTTCCCATAATAGTCAATGTGGAAACTCAGTACGTTTTTGTCCTCAATGGCGTGGGTGATGGTATAGGCGTGTAGCTCTTTTTCGAAAATATCTTCCGTGGTTTTGAAAGAGGCCAAGTTACCATTTACTTGCTGATAACTTGAATTTTCGTCAAAGATAGGTGTGCCGGTAAACCCAAACAATTGAGCTTTGGGGAAAAATTCTTTAATGGCTTTATGGTTCTCACCAAATTGAGAGCGGTGACATTCGTCGAAGATAAATACCACGCGCTTATCACGCAGCGGCTCCAAACGCTCTTTATAGGTCTGTTTGCCATTTTTCTGCTGAGCCTTGTTGCGTTTGCTATTTTCATCCAAGGCCAGACCAAGCTTTTGAATGGTAGTAACAATCACTTTATCGGCATAGTCTTCCGATAACATGCGGTGTACAAGCGCTTCTGTGTTAGTGTTTTGCTCTACACATCCTTCCTGGAATTTGTTGAATTCCTCTCGCGTTTGGCGATCGAGATCTTTGCGATCGACCACAAATAAGCATTTTTCAATATCGGGATTATCTTTCAATAGCGTAGAGGCTTTGAATGACGTTAGTGTTTTACCAGAGCCTGTGGTATGCCAGATATAGCCATTACCACGGTTCTGGTGAATAGCATCCACAATAGCTTTAACGGCATAGATTTGATACGGGCGCATGATGAGCATTTTTTGTTCGCTTTGCACTAGTACCATATAGCGGCTGATCAATTGACCCAAGGTACACTTTGACAAGAAGTCATTAGCAAATTCATGCAAATGAGCAATTTTCTTGTTGTTCTTATCTGCGTGCTGATAAATGGGCAGGAAACGCTCATCGGCATTAAAGCTGAAGTGCTCTTTGCGATTATTGGCGAAATAGCGCGTATCGTTACCATTACTGACGATAAATAACTGCATAAAGCAGAGTAGAGTATTAGTATACCCGTTGCCAATGTCGTTTTTATACTCAACAATTTGCTCCATCGCTCTGCGAGGACTGAGCTGTAGTGACTTCAGCTCAATCTGTACCAGTGGTAAGCCATTGAGCAATAGAATCACGTCATAGCGATGGTGACTGTTATCTGTGTTGATACGAAGCTGGCTAATTACTTCAAAGTCGTTTTTACACCAGTCTTTAAGATTAACCAGCATGTATTCCAACGGAGTGCCATCTTCACGGGTAAATTTCCCCTTTTCACGCAGCGCCTGGGCAGCCAAAAAGACATCCGCTGTGATGATCTCTTCACGGAGGCGGTTGAATTCTGCATCGGATAGGTTGACTCGGTTCAAAGCTTCGAACTTCTTACGGAAGTTCTGCTCCAAGCTAGCCTTGTCGCGAATGTCGCTGCGGTAGGTGTATTTGAGGTCTTGTAGCCTGGCGATTAAACCTTGCTCAATTTGTTGTTCTTTAGTCATGGGTTACGCCTAATGATTTTGACACGTCGTTGGCATAGGGTGTCTCTACAGGTGTCACGCTATTCATCCGTGAATTCAAGTATATCCGCCACTTCGCAAGCAAAGAGTTGACAGAGCTTATCCAATGCCTCAATGTCTATTTTTTGAGCTGTTTCCCTGTACATTAGGGTCACTGTATTGCGGCTAAGCCCTGTTTCTCGTAAAACGTCGGAAATCTTCATTTTCCGCTCCCCCATCAGGCGGGCGAGATGGCAACGTATCATATTTGTGCTCGGGGTTGGCGCTGTTTAAACTGATGTTAACCTTTTGAACTGTAAAAATTCAATTTAATCTTGAATTTTTATTGGTTGGGATGATTTTTAGACAGGAACTGGTCGAGGATGAGCTTTCACATGTGAAAGTAGGAATGTCACAGCTTGAAACCGTGGCTTGAGCCGTCTGGTAGTTCAACATGAACTTGGATTTTTCCTCCACATGATTCAACAATTTGTTTGAACTGCCGTAGACTATCGACCGTACAGCTATCAATTTGGTAACTTGCATCAGCAAAGCAGAATTTTCAAAATCGCCAAATGGCGTATCAACAACAGATCCCTGATTAACCGTAGCGACATCACTTTCTGGCTGGGTGATGAGGCGGTTCAGAGCTGGTATGTGTCAGCAACGCCTTCTTCACGGGGACGACCTCAGCGCTACTCGCTCTGGCATAGATACCTCGCGGTACGTTTTAGTTCTTACGTCCGATCTAGGTACATAGCTCTATTATGGACTGACCCCACGACAGTAGACAGATTCTGTCCTCACGATGAGGCCTGTTCGAAGGCCTCCGTACTGACGCCGCCGAGGTGACTGTGGCGCCGGGCCCTGTTGTAGAACACTTCAATGTAATCGAAGATATCCGCCCGGGCCAGATCCCGGGTTTTGTATATTCTCTTCCTGATGCGTTCTTTTTTCAGTGAACTGAAGAACGATTCGGCCACCGCATTATCCCAGCAGTTGCCACGCCGGCTCATGCTCGGTGCCAGGTTATTGGCCCGGCAGAAGCGCTGCCAGTCGTCACTGCCGTACTGACTACCTTGATCGCTATGTACGATGACTTCGCCGTCTGGTTTTCGGCGCCAGACCGCCATCATCAGCGCGTCGAGTGCCAGTTCGCGTGAGAGAGTGGGCTTCATCGACCAGCCGACCACGTTACGGGCGAAGAGATCGATAACCACCGCCAGATACAGCCAGCCCTGCCAGGTGCGGAGTAGAGTAAGAGACAGGACGTAGTCGAACTATTTCCCTGTCTCTCCTCTCCGAACCGGACGTGCACCTTTCAGCGCATCCGGCTCTCCGTCTAAACGCTGGCGATCGCCATTGCCACTTCCGGATAACGCGATGTGTATGTATTTCTGGCTTCAACCCTCAGATAAGGATTACCTTCAGGCAGGCGCCAGCGGAACAACTTCTTGCCTTGCCCTACCAACCGATAAAGTATTTCACCATTGAGCTTCCCGTGGTTGGTTTTACCAAATAAGACCCACGTTTTACTCTGACCCGGTTTCGGTGATTTACACCACCACCTCATCAGGTATGCGATACCTTTACGATATTTTCGGGCCAGCCAGTGAGCCAGCTTCCAGAACACCACACGATCGATATAACTGAATACTTTGGCCTTAAAATCAACGAACTGATAGAACGCAGCCCAGCCTTTCGGTTTCCGGTTGAGTGTCTCAACCATATCGATTTTGCTTTCACTATAATTACCTGATAATAAATCCGTTAGTGACGCAGCGAAGTTTCTGGTTTTCTCCTTCGGGATCGTCGAGACCACCCGCATCTCGCCGTAACGACTGCGTTTACGGATGATCCTGTGGCCCAGAAAGATAAAACCGTCATTAACATGGGAGATCCTGGTTTTGTCCATATTCAGCCTGAGTTTCAGACTGCCTTCAAGTACGCCCCGGCACTCTTCTCTGATGGTTTCCGCCTGCGCTTTGGTGCCTTTGACGATAAGCACGAAGTCATCGGCATACCGACAGTACGCCACAGCGGGTTTCCATTGCCAGTTTTCTCTGACCGCAGTACTTCTGCCCCGCTGGATACTATGATTCCAGTACCAGCGATCCTTTCGGGCTTTTCCGCTCAGGTAACGTTTATGCAGATACTGGTCGAACTCATTCAGCATGATATTCGACAGCAACGGCGAGATCACACCGCCCTGTGGCACACCTTCACTGGCCGCCCGGAAGAGACCGACATCAATATGCCCGGCCTTGATGGTTTTCCACAGCAGGTTCATAAAACGTGCGTCACTGATCCTGCGGCGGACGGCTTTCATCAGCAGCCGGTGATGTACTGTGTCGAAGTAGCTGGACAGGTCACCTTCAATAACCCAGCGCCCCCGTGTTTCACTACAGTCGGTGAGCTGTAATTTCACCGTGCGGATCGCGTGATGGACACTTCGTTCAGGCCGGAAGCCGTACGAAAGCGTATGAAAATCACTTTCCCAGATCGGCTCCATTGCCATCAGCATTGCCCGCTGAACGATACGATCACGCAACGCGGGGATACCCAGTGGTCGCAGTTTGTCGCTGCTTTTAGGGATATAAACCCGTCTGGCTGGCAGGGGCTGGTAGTGACCCGAGAGAAGTTCTTCTCTGAGTCTTTGCAACTCAGCAGACAGTCCGGCCTGTAGCTTTGCTTTGTTCACTCCATCAATGCCGGGAGTATGTGCTCCCTTTGATGAAAGGGTGATCCGAGCAGCTTCAGCCAGCCAGTCTGGTTGCGTTATCAGACGCAGCAGCCGTTCAATCCGTCTGGACGGATCAGTTGCTGCCCATGTGGCAAGCTTGCGTTGCATTTCGCTGATTATCAAAGGTCTTCACCTCATTGGGTCAGTTAATTCACTTCGCAAACACATTTAAACTGCTTCCCTTCGCCATGTGATGGGCTTTCCCCATCGCGGACTACTACGGAAGCTCCGCCAGCCAGCGCGTCATCGGAGCCATGCCCCCTTAACATCCGTCGCTGACCTTCCCCGGTTTACCTGTCTGGACTCAGACATACTGAGGAGGCTGCCCGTCGCACTCTTTACATTGCCTGTGACATAAGCTAAATGCAGTGATGAAACTTAGGGGGAAATATGAATGAGCATGCGGTTCTGAAATTGCTTAATGAGCTGGATATATCTTTTCAGTACATATCACATCCGGAAGTGAAGACGGTCGCTGACCATGCGAGTTTTGCTGTGGATTTTCCGGCACAGTTGCTGAAGAACCTGTTGCTGAAAAATAGTTCTGGTAAGCATTTCTATCTGTATATTCTGGATGGCAATAAAAAGGCAGATCTTCGCGAGTTAGCGCTCCAGCTTAATGAATCGCGTCTGTCTTTCGCTAAACCAGACGAGTTAATAGAAATACTCGGTGTGGAACCTGGCGGGGTTACGCCTTTCGCTATTGCACATAACAAGGAGAGGGATATTCGAATTGTTATCGATTCTTCTGTATCAGCGAGTCGTTCACTGGGCTTTCATCCTCTGATCAACACCGCTTCGGTTTGTATTTCTAAAAAAGACTTATTGCGGCTACTGACATTTTTCGGTTATTCCCCTCTAGATGTTCAGACCGATAACTTGCTCTTGCTACTCGCGCGAACAACGGATGCGTTCTAATAGCCAGTCTTCGACTTCACTCTGTCGCCAGCGGGAGCTGCGACCTAGCTTAATTGGCTTCGGGAATAGGCCATCTTTAATCAGCTTGTAGAACCACTTATCTGTCAGCCCCGTTAGCTTCGTGATGAACCGCATATCCACCAGTTGGTCATCAAGCAAAGAAATATGTTCTGTCATGATGCTGTCTTCCATTGTGGGATTATCCTGAGCTGGTAGTTGATTTCTTGTTACCACCAGCCCTTCCACATCAATGGATTGATACGTAAAAAAGTGCAGAATGTGCGTTACACCGTGCGAGGACGCCCCAGTCCGCTGGGCGGCGGTACCTCACTGGCTCCGTAATGATAATGACCGTGCTTTTGCTCTTCTTTGGCAAGGTAGCTGATGATGTAGCGCAGGTTATCGATGGCTTCGGTATCACCGTAGTTCACCGGCCTATTAATACTGACTTCATAAGTGGGTTTGTACTCGCAGCGGTTGTAATAGCCTTCTCGTTGCGTTATTTCCCGCCATATTGTTCCTACTCTCTCAGCTATTGGGTAGGTAGCCTGGTTAAGGTGCCTGTCGAGATAGAACACGATATGGGCATGGCATCCGTGGTCTACAGAGTTCTCGAGTACCCAGAAATACCCTGCCAGATTTGTGTGCTGCAGGGTGCGTTCAACCAGCATACGTACTTCTCGCTCGGTTTCATTCCATGAATGACGTTTATAACGCTCTGTACCTTTCTGATAGAACAGGTCGAGTCTGAGTGCCTGTATTCGTGAGTATCGGTTCAGTAGCTGATTCAGGTGGTTATTGAGTAGAGACAGTAGAAACCAGTTCATCGTGTATCTGGAATTGAAAGGGTAAGGTGTGTGCATTGATTTTTCCTTTGTGAGGTGGAGTACAAAGGATTGGGATGAGATGTAATTTTTAAGAGAAGCGGGGATGCAGCAGATAAAGGAAACTGTGTATCCAGCGGAAGACTGGCAGGGTTAATGATTGGGGGATGGAGCTATGAACAGAATAGTATAGAAACTGGGAGTTCCCCTTAATTATACTAAAAACCCAAATGTTCATATCTGCTGTTGAGCGATTCTAATGAGGTGATCAGAGGGGATTCATAGAGTAAAAACCACAGGAATAAAGCAGTAAAATGTCAGAGTATTATCACAATAAAATCAGCAGGATATCAGTTGAAAATCAGTCATTATTCAGGTCTGTGACCCGACTCCACCAACCAAAAAGGTGCTAATGCTAATCTGTTTTTGGGAGTCAGAAGCAGAGGGAAGAGACGATGTTGCATTACGATATGATCCGCCACGAGATAATGTACATAAAAACGCTGGATAGCTTTTTCAATACAGATCACTCGTTACTGTGCAGTACTTATGATACGCCGGATGATTTTAGACGCTTGATCTCTCAGATACTTGAACGACATTTTCTTGGCGATCAGGGCAGAATCAAAGTTGCGCGGAAAACACTTAAAGAATGGGCCGACCTGCAACTGATTGATAAAGATTATTTTGATTGTTTCAAAGGTACACCAAGAGCATCGTGGTTTGCTCACCATTATATTTTTGAATACCCAGCAAAATCTGCAGGGTTGACACTTGGTGGATTGGGGAATGATGTCGGTTGTTCAGGTGGTTTTAATTCTCTTTTAATGGACGATAATATCTTCACAAATCTTGATTTCTCTAAATTTAATTTCGACCTGGATGATATTGATTGGGACCTGATAACAAATCCACAGGCTACTGCTTCGAAAAAACCGAAACGTGTTTTCTCCCGATTTTATCTGAACGCGGGAGCAAGTACCGATCTGTACAACCCCACTCCGGTAACTGAGCGTGAACTGATCAACGGTGTGATGAGGTACATTGATGAAGCTCCATGCTCACTTGGAGATAAGATCTCTTATTTCAAAAAGCTGCATGAGCGCTGGCTTGAGCAATATGATTTTTTTCTAACAGATTTTGACTGGATGTCACGTGATGATGAAACTCAGTTAGTATATCTCTGGGACTATCTTAAAGGAAAAGGACGAATAGCGGGCTATCTTCGCCCTTATAATACGTCTATGCGTTATGACATGATTATTGCGGCTATGGATGTGTGGAACGTCCAACCTGAAGAGAAGCTGGAGTTTATTGAGAAGATGAAACATGCCTGGCAGTCATCAAAATCTTATCGGCGATCCGCCAAATAGCTTTTATCCTACTCAAAGTAGCGTCATTGCGTCAGAATTTCTTTGGCATAAATTTTTGACAAGTAAACATTTCTATTCAGTTACTGTGATATCAAGATAGGCCATCAAGGTTGTAACTTGCTCATAGTCAATTTTTACACCTTCCAGGTTAGTGCGACGGATATCAAGTTCGCCCAAAAAAGATCTTCTTAAATCGCAGTTTGTTACATCAGTAGACCGCCAGTTAAAGTTTGTAAAATCACTACCAGACAGATCTGAACCACTGAAATTGGCACCAGCGACAATAGTACCGTTCCAACAGTTCTCCCATAGTTCACATTCCTCAAGTGTCGCTCCTGATAAGTCGGCATAACTCAGGTTACTTTTAGTTATGAATGCATTACATAGCCAAAGTCGGGAGCTGATTTTTTTCATAAACCTTGCCCGTCGGAAATTACATCCCATTGCCCTGCATTCCCTGATTTCGATACCAAAAAGGTTGGCATTCATGAATGTGCACATCGTCAGATCACAGTTGACAAAACTTGCTTCCTTCAAATTAGCACCGCTAAAGTCGCACCCGAGTTGTTTATCTGGCTGCCAGAAATAACAATTGATGAATTGCGTTTCAGTCAGTTCTGTTTCCGAAAAGTCGCAAGCGTAAAATCTTACGCCTGTAATTTTTTTGCCGGTAAACTGATTGAAAGAAAATTTTTCTTCTTCATAAAGCTGTATTGGCCTGTTATTACACATTTTATTTAACCCCGGCTATTGTCATGATGGTGAACAATATTATTGTTAATGTTTACAACCTCTTTGCTACCGTCATTGAATATATAACCTACAAACTCTTCTCATGATTTATTTTATGTTGATGAACTGATTTGAATGAAATTCTCTATGGTTCTTTCACTAATAGCATTTCCTCTTAGAAAGGGGTTGTTGAACGCACGATTTTAGTTTCCTGTAAAAGTTTTTTTGGTACCCAACCAGCTTCCTTATCAGATAAACGCATGCACCATACCCAGCCATTTATCTCTCTGGTGCCTTTCAGGATATCGCCACTGTTCACATTCAGCTCACGAGCTGAATAATTTTCTTTGGATATCCCATGATGTTTGTCCTCAGCCCATTCAATTAATTGTTCAGGCACCCATCCACCGGAATGACCGGGAACTGTACAGAAAAACCAGTTATCCCAACCTTCATCACCCTCATACTTCTCATGGATTAGAAGATATGTTCCTTTAGAAAAGCTAATGGGATCAGGGTATTCGCTGATGTGTTCTCCTGCGGCAACAAATTGTTTTTCCATCCGTTACTCCTTTTAGAGCCGTTAATGTTTAAAGGCTTATTTTATTCAGAGACTGAAGCTAATTTCCACTGACTTTGCATTGCGCTCTGCCTCTCCATGATAAACAGCCTCAATATTGTTGCCATCCGGATCAAGGACAAAAGCAGCGTAGTAGCCATGGTGGTAGGTACGTTCGCCAGGTGTACCGTTGTCACGCCCTCCATGCGCCAGTGCCACATAGTAAAAAGCATCCACCATTTCACGATCTCTGGCCTGAAAAGCCAGATGTTGACGCCCTGTTGGTTCGCATAAACTGGCAGGGCTTTTTACTGATGAAACAACAAGTTCATCTGCCCAGATATAGTCGTTATCTGTTATTACGACTGGGATCTCAAGGATAGCCAGCACGGCTGTGTAAAATATTTTACTAGTTTCGAAATTATTTACCACAAGCTGGATATGATCTATCAGTCTGCCACGATGTATCAGATATTTCTCCATCTGGCACTAGCTCCTCAATTCTGCGGACTGATAAAGATAAGCTATATTTATATATGGTATCCTCTTTAACTTAGACTGCTTTCTTATCAGTTGACTCATTTTTTAATTATGTTCCTCCATGTTACATTTGGCTGTGCTGAGTAACTTGATCTCCAGGTCAATTTTTGAGATTTGTTGTTTTTTTTCTACTTTTCTGAGATGGTGTTCAAAGTTTTGTGCTTACATTTTATCTTTACATCAAATTAAATTAGCTCACCCTAAAATTCAGTTTTATGTATTTTTATTGTTGTTAAAGGTATGTTGAAAGATTATTAAAACATGAGGATGAGTAGCCATGTGATATTCTCGAAAAATTGAAGCAGAAATATTATGGATTCTCCTCCCAGAATATTTTATCCCATAGTAATTCTTAGGTAATGTAAAAATCATAATGAAAATATTTTCAGTTATATATTATCTTGGCGAATCACTCCGTATCCTTATTGGGTGCGGGGATCTTATTTTTCACGCTGAGGCTACTGTATGAATAAACCTGATGGCCTTCAAGCCTTTGAACAACCGCTCGCGTCGCTTCCGCGCACGCTTCGCCAGCTTATTCTTGAACGTATCCAGAAACTGACTCACTACGAGCCGGTGATTGGAATCATGGGCAAAAGTGGTACAGGTAAATCCTCTCTCTGCAACGAACTTTTCCGGGGTGAGGTGTCGCCGGTATGTGACGTGAACGCCTGTACTCGCGACGTACTGCGCTTCCGACTACGCAGTGGTAGTCACAGTCTGGTAATTGTCGATTTACCGGGGGTAGGTGAAAACGGGCGTCGGGATCATGAGTACCGAGCCTTGTACCGTCGTATGCTGCCGGAGCTGGACCTGGTGCTGTGGGTCATTAAGGCCGATGATCGGGCACTGACCGTGGACGAGCAGTTCTGGCACGGCGTGGTGCGACCTTACAGGCAAAAGGTACTGTTTGTGGTTAACCAGGCCGATAAAATCGAACCCTGTCATGAATGGGATAGCGCGATCGGCACGCCCTCGCCACAACAACAGGTAAATCTCAAAGCGAAGCAGGCTGCTATTATGGCAATGTTTAAACCGCATCATCCGGTCTGTGTGGTATCCGCCAGCACTGGATGGGGCATTGAGGAGATGGTGGCAAACATGATGTGTTGTCTGCCTGACTGCGCCACCAGCCCGGTGGTGACACAACTGCAAAGGAGACTCTGCACAGAGCCGGTAAAGTCGCAGGCCCGCGACAGTTTCGGTGACGCTGTGGGACGGGTTTTAGATACGGCTGAGTCATCGTCGTTCCTGCCTGCATCGCTGAAAACGGTGATTCGTACCGTGCGTGATGTGGTGGTGTCCGTCGCCCGTGCCGTCTGGGACTGGATTTTCTTCTGAAACCAAACTTTATACTCCTCCCGGTCATCCGTGGGCATAAGCCTCATTCACAGACCCACTACTTTTAATCAGAACACCCGTTGCTCCCGCTTCGTGGCACTGAATACCTGAGTCGCTGTTCTGTCACACATTTTCCCCGAAAGGGATGACAAGTCTCGCTCTTATTAATAGAATGTAACGATCGATATCTATTTTATCGATCGTTATTATCGATCGATAAATAAATGCATCTGCTCCACCTGCTGCGCGCCAGGTACGCCGTTGCGGGCGCTGACTCCGGATTTTCTGAAATGGCTAAGGAATGAAAAATGAAAATGAGGTTTGCAGTTTTTGCGCTGGTCTTCAGCGTCAGTCTCAGCACCGCGGCCCGGGAACGGGCCGATATTCCGGCGAACACTATCTGGTCGTTTAAGGACCCTGGTGGTCGGGTTTTATGGGATGTCTGTGGCGGAAAACAAAGCTCCTGCACCATTGTGTTGGCGGCAACGAACAGGGTGGCCATCGTTAATCGTAAATCTACTAACGGCTGCGCCCTGGGGGATTTTTACGTGGTGGGCAAACCCGAAAAATTCTGGAACCAGTACGACACGGGGACCTGCAGCAGCAATGCTTACTTCAGTCAGGGGACCATGAACAACGGGCAGTACCGGACTATCGATGTCCGTCTCAACGGGGAACTGGTAAAACGATTCCCGGTGGAATATTGGTCGCTGGTGAAATCCTTTTCGGGTAGCAACCGGCCAAAATGGAAGGACAAAACGACAGACAGATAAGAGCGTTGATGAAGTTAAATAAGGTCACCCGGGGCCCCGGAGCGCTTCAGTGCGCCCTGACGGATGCCCCTCCCTCTGATGTTAATGAAAGGAAATCACTTATGCGTTTATCTCATGCAGCCCTGGCGGTCGTTATGCTGGCCTCAGCCTCCGTTGCACAGGCCATCCCCAATATGTGGAGCAGCGGCTTCGCTCAGGGTGTGACCGAATACATCATCACCAGTCCGGAGAAAGTGGTCTTTAATCTTAACTGCACTACCAGCCCCGATGAGCAGAATGTGCTGCAGCACAGCGTATACCTGACTCTGCCCGACGGTACCTTGCTGAATTCTCACGATGACGGAACCGACATCACCACGGTGATGGATGACAGCCAGTATCCGTTACCGTCATCCCTGGGCTGGCGAAACGGTGATAATGCCTGGGTGTCATTTATTGACGCGCTGGGGCAGGCAGCAGATTTCGATGTTTATGTCAGCGATAAAAAAGTAGGCACTTTCAGTCCGGGTCTGAAGAATACGCAAAAAGAGCTGTCTGACCTCAGTGAGTGCCGGACCACACACTACAGCGATTAGTTACTTACATTTCAGACCTCTCTACCCCGCAACACACCAACACCAGATAGCAACAGGCCATGCTCCTTCGGGAACATGGCCTTTTTTGTTTTTAATTCATTATCAGATAAGGAGTTAGCTATGCGATTAGCCAGCCGCTTTGGTCGTATAAACCAGATACGCCGTGACCGGCCTCTGACCCATGAAGAGCTGATGAGTCATGTACCCAGCGTGTTCGGGAGTGACAAGCATGAATCTCGTTCAGACAGGTACACCTACATCCCGACCATCACCATCCTCGAAAACCTGCAGCGTGAAGGCTTTGAGCCGTTCTTTGCCTGCCAGACAAAGGTTCGCGACCAGAGCAAGCGGGAACACACCAAACATATGCTTCGCCTGCGTCGTGCCGGTCAACTGACCGGACATCAGGTGCCGGAAATCATTCTGCTTAACAGCCATGACGGCTCATCAAGCTACCAGATGCTGCCGGGACTGTTTCGTGGCGTCTGTACTAATGGTCTGGTCTGCGGTCAGTCATTCGGCGAAGTGCGGGTACCACATAAAGGGAATGTTGTTGAGAAGGTGATTGAAGGGGCTTACGAAGTGCTCGGTGTGTTTGACCGGGTGGAGGAGAAGCGCGATGCAATGCAGTCACTGGCACTGCCAGAACCAGCCCGTAACGCCCTGGCGAATGCTGCGCTGAAGTATCGCTTTGGTGAAGACCACCAGCCGGTCACGGTATCGCAGTTGCTTACCCCACGTCGTCGGGAGGACTACAGCGATGACCTGTGGACCGTATACCAGCGCGTGCAGGAGAACCTGATGAAAGGGGGATTGTCAGGGCGAACCGCTCAGGGGAAAAGCAGCCGCACCCGTGCTGTTACCGGTATTGATGGCGATGTGAAGCTCAATCGCGCCCTGTGGGTAATGGCAGAAAACATGCTCGATTTTTTCGGGCGTTAAACAACTGTTCCGGCATAAGGAGATAGTTTAATGAATACACAAAATCATCAGTTCGCGGAGCATACCGCAATTACTGCCTCGGTGGTCCCGGACGAGTTACGCATCGGCTTCTGGCCGCAGCACTTTGGCTCTATCCCACAATGGATAACCCTTGAACCTCGCATTTTCGCCTGGATGGATCACCTGTGTGCTGATTACAGCGGCGGCGTCTGGAGTTTTTATACACTCAGCAACGGCGGCGCATTTATGGTTCCGGAGCCCGAGGGTGAGAAATGGACGTTGTTCAACCCGATGAATGGCAACGGCGTGGAGATGAGCGGAGAGGCTGCCGGCATTGCGATCTGCCTGGTGGCATACAGCCACCACGCCTGCTGCACCGAGTGTGACGCGATGACTGAGCACTATTATCGTCTACGTGACTTCGCGCTGAACCATCCAGAGTGCAGCGCCATTATACATCTCATCGACTGAGGAATGCCTGACATGAATACTGCATTATCGCTGGTGTCACCACAGCCTGAACTTTTCCCACTGACAGTTATGGCCCAGCGTGATTGCCTGTTACCGGCGACATCCGGATTGACACCCTATGCCCAACGCACCATTCGTCGAGCCATCAACCTGCTGGATAAATATCTGCGCCAGCCTGGAATAGCCTTTACCTCAAGTACTGCTGCCCGTGACTGGCTTCGGTTACAGCTGGCAGGACAAGAACGGGAAGTGTTTATGGTGCTCTATCTCGATAACCAACACCGTTTACTGGAGAGCGAAACGCTATTTGCCGGTTCGGTTAACCATGTCCAGGTCCATCCCCGTGAGGTAGTGAAGTCAGCGCTTCGCTTCAATGCTGCAGCAGTCGTGCTGGTGCATAACCATCCATCCGGTGATCCGGAGCGCAGCCAAAGCGATCGCAACATTACGGGCAGGCTTAAAGATGCCCTGGCACTAGTTGATGTGAACACGCTCGATCATCTGGTTATCGGATCAGATGGCATTGTGTCGTTTGCTGAGCGAGGCTGGATATGAGGGCACTTCAATGAAATCTACTGATTCAGAGAGCGATTCATTTCTCCAGTGGGGGCTGAATCGTAATGTGACACCTTGCTTTGGCGCTCGTCTGGTACAGGAGGGAAACCGACTGCACTATTTGGCTGACCGGGCCAGTATCACCGGTAAGTTCAGCGAAGCAGAATGTCTTAAGCTGGATGCGGCATTCCCGCATTTTATCTGCCAGATGGAATCGATGCTGACTACTGGTGAAATGAATCCTCGCCATGCCCACTGTGTCACCCAGTACCACAATGGTTTCACCTGCGAAGCCGATACCCTTGGCAGTTGCGGCTACGTATACATCGCCGTTTACCCCACTCATCGTTAACTACTTTCACCAGAGCAAATATGAAAACTCTACCTGCAACAAATCCGCAGGCGGCGACGCTATGTCTGTCACCCGTGGCAGTCTGGCAAATGCTGCTTGCACGCCTGCTGGAACAACATTATGGCCTGACACTCAACGACACACCATTCAGTGATGAAACGGTAATTCAGGAACATATCGATGCCGGTATATCTTTGGCCGATGCTGTTAATTTTCTGGTGGAAAAGTACGGGCTGGTTCGTATTGATCGCAGGGGATTCGACTGGCAAGAACAGTCCCCATATCTGCGGGCAGTCGATATTCTGCGGGCGCGACAGGCAACTGGTTTATTGAAAAGAAATCGTATTAGCGCGGCACGGTGAACATTGGGAATAGCCTTCCTGATTCACACTGCAGCTTTCCTTACATATTTACTCATTCCAAAAAGCACCTGCCGATGCTGGTTGGTGCTTTTACTTATATGGACGAAATATCATGCAAATAGAAGCTGTAATTTTAACTGGGCACATTATCACAAGTACAATCCGGGAATGCTGGGCCATCGTTGTTGATGGTTTTGACGCATGCGGCGAACAAGCTTATGATCCAGCTTAATTTCTTTTCCTCATGAAGGGACTGGTATGGGCAACAGAATGTGGATGATCCGCGGTGACGGCGGCAAGCTCTATGACGATTTTCGCGATAAGCAAATTGTAGGCATCGGTTGGTCTCAGCTGGCTCCATTAGTCAAACCCGGCCTGTCCCGAGCCCAGTTGCTCGCCTTATACCAGGAGGCAGATCCCTTAACAAAGCTGGGAACTGCGCGTTCTGGTGCATCGCAGGTCTGGCGTTTTGTGAATGAGATCCAAAAGGGTGATTGGGTTATTACCTATTCGCCAGCCAACCGTACTTATTTGCTAGGCAAAGTCACTTCAGAATTCCAATATCATCCTGAATGGGTGGAAGAGGGGATGGGGATCGCTCGGCAGGTTAAATGGAATACTCAAGAAATCGACCGCGATAGACTGTCTGTTGCTACCAAAAACACATTGGGTTCTACGCTGACGGTTTTCCAGCTTCCAGAATATGCGCTAGAAGAGCTTTTGCAGGATAAGAAACCCACTGCAGATGTAATTACTCAGAATCCAATTGCGATGGATGAAGATGAGGTTGTTTCTGATCCGCTTCGCGATATGGAAATGCTGGCGTTTGAGGGTATCAAAGATCGTATCAACTCTCTTGACTGGGACGAGATGCAAAATCTGGTTGCCGGAGTTTTACGCAGTATGGGCTATAAAACGCAGGTGTCACCTGCGGGAGCCGATCGGGGTAAAGATATCATTGCCTCACCTGATGGATTCGGTTTTGAAAATCCACGTATTATCGTTGAGGTAAAACATCGCAGGGAGCAAATGGGAAGCCAACAGATCCGCAGCTTTATCGGAGGTCGCCATAAAGACGATCGCGGGCTTTATGTCAGTACCGGTGGTTTTACAAAAGATGCTCGATATGAAGCCGACCGTTCGACGATACCACTAACGCTCTGGACGCTTGATGATCTCGTCCGTGCGCTTATTGAGAACTATGAGCAAGTGGATATTGAGACCAAACTTTTGGTACCTCTGAAGAAAACTTTCCTGCCTGCCTGAATCTTGCTTTGATAGCCATATCGGTGTTCTACTGGTATGGCTTTATACCCACTCGTAGTGTCTATTTTTTGTACGGATTTTAACTTGTGGGTACAAGTGTGGGTATAAATAATTATTCCTGCTTATAAACTACATTGATATCAGTCTATTGGGTGTGAAATTCGAGTCCGGCCTTCGCACTCATCCTCTAAACACCTCCCTCCGATGCCACTCCACAAACCCCTCCCTTGGATAATTCCCTTTCACCATCGGTAGCGCAATCTGCTTCTCGGCAAAATCCCAGAATAGCCGCCCAACGATCCCACTCCCATTCACCGCCTCGGACACAAGCACTCGCATACTCTCATCCAGCCCAATCGATCCCATATCAAATGCCTTATGATGAATCGCACACAACGCCAGTCCGTTCGGGATCTCACAAGGTCCGCCAAACTGCTTCCACTTGATATGTGCGGCTTCAAGTCCAACAGAGGCGTTATCATGCCGCATGTTAAATCCGCAGATGGCACATTCATAATTATATGCACGCAGCACCTGCTGACGGAACAGCGGATCGCGAACCTTACGGATCTGTTGAATATCAAAACCCATCTCATCCGCGATCTCCTCCTGAATGCTTTCAGGAAAGTGCGCTTCAAGGATCTGCTGCGCCAGCGAGCCGATCAGGTTTTTGTTCTTACTCAGCAATGCAAAGTGTTCTTCATCAAACCCACCTGCGACATTATGTTCCACAAGTTCTTTGACGGGCGGTTGCTTACTGCCGGTGGTCGAACAGAACTCAGTGTTCTGAAGATCCCAAAATCCGTCCCTCTTGAGCCGCCAGAAGGGCATATTCGGGTAATGCGCCTTCCGCTGTGGGCCAAAGCGTTCTAACAGGCTAAGCAGTTGCTCGTGGACCTCGGTTCCGTAATCAAACAGTCTCACATGCCCCTGCTGATAGTTCGCCAGCACGTACAGAAGCAATAAGGGCTTATGCGGCGCACGCTGTTCGCCTTTGCGCCAGATGGTGATGTCGGCAATTGCCTGTTCGAGAGTTTTGCTGGAAGCCATCGCGTTACGGAAGAAGGTAAATAATTGCGATGATGCTCGCAAAACCCAGACCAATCAACCCGCAACTAACAAAAACATGACCTTACCGCACAGAACTCTATTTTCTGAATCCCCCTCGCAAATTCCAAATTTCCCCCACCCAAAACCGCTGTATTTATATTCAGCCCTGTATAATGAGCACCAGGAATTACGCCGAACGGCGAAAGAAGTATCAAAGAATATTTAAAGAGGAATTCGCGATATGAAGGTGCTGCAACACCCCCATACCGCTAACCACTACCAACTACTGAGGAGTTGAAAATGGCTGCGACGAATTTTAAGCCAGAGTTTACTGTTTGCAAAACAGAATCAGACGCTTTCACCAGCATGATTGAAAACCGCGAGCTGGTACGCAAAAACAGCGCCCGCCGTCTGCACGGCAACCCGCCCAACGCGGCGCCCGTCCACCCTCGCGCGGAAACGCCGCAGGACAGTGCAGCCTGCTGCGAACTGTATGCGCGCATAGACATGAAATATCTTCTTCTGGGCGGCGACTGGTTAAAACGCGCGGGTTTCATCAACGGCATGCCGGTAAAAATCCGCGCCATGAAAGACTGCATCGTGATTACGCCACAGCATACAAGAGAATTATGGGGATGCCTGGAAGGTATGAGCGTGGTGAATATAAATAAAAAGAAAGTGGCGCAGTGGTTGAAGACGTTTCCAGGAGCGTTGAATGATACAGGTGATATGCCGGTGATTAAGCGTGGGAGTGGGAAGGCTGTTTAAACTTCAAGCCAGTCTGCACGGGCATGTGAGGACATGCCCGCACTATGCTAAAAATAACTCAAACATCATGTCTTTGTTCTCTGACAGCCTTAACCAGTACAGCATGGAGTTCGCCAACGGTTAAATCGCGTATCACAGGTTCAGGTATGCCACGTATCCTGCGAATCAAACGGCAGATACCAAAGTAATCTATGCCCTCGGTGCTAAAAAGAAACTCGTTTTCAGCGAGAGAAAAAGTTTTCTCATAGCCATCTTCTTCAGTGACGAGCGTAACGCCAAACGCTACCTCGCAGTCTTCAATCAGGGCATCGCCATCCATGCCGCATATATGAAGGTCGGCTTCGATTAGGGTGTTCTCATCAATGTGATTGCGATGATGTCCAGAGGACTGACGTACAACCTCAATGACCTGCGAAAGAGTGGGGTACATTATGTTGGATTCCGTGGGTGAAGAAATGACGTAGACATTCATTAATAGACCGAGTTAACGCCTGGGACTTATTATTGAAGGTACAAAGAAAATCAAAACAATCCACGCAAACATCCCAATGATTTTTAGCGGCCAGGGTTCGAATATATCAAAGCACACAATTGCGCCTATCACTAATAGTGGTCCTCCCACTAATTCCACTATCCCATCGAAAATATTTAACTTATGAGGTAATACACGATTCAGTAAAACGGCCATGAAATGTGCGCATCCTAAAGTGATGATTATAGCTATAGTGCATTCTTTCCAGTTATCAGTGACGCCCACGCATATGAGGCATAACACAATCAAAAAAACACAAAGTAACGTATTCAGCATGGAAATAATAAACTTACTCATAATAGTTGCCACGACGTTTAAAAATATAAAGAGCCTATGAATATCGTGCACCTGGTAGGATGACAAACGACATTCACTAATAATGCATTTAAGAGGCTCTTGCGCTTTAACTATTATTTAATCGGCTACAAAGCGGCTTCGTGCTCTTCCCCCGCACTCCACCGCTAAACCTACTTTAACTAAACACCGGCACCCCCAGCCCAACCTTCACCTCCCTCAACGTCTCCTGCGTCACCCCCTGCGCCCGTTCTGTCCCGCGCTTCAGCATCGCCATCAATTCCCCCTTATCCCGCATATACATCGCCCTCCGCTCCCGCATCGGCGCAATCAGTTCCTGCAAACACCCCTCCAGCTCGTTCTTACATACCCGATCCCCCAGCCCGCCCGCCTGATAGTGCGCCTTCATCGCCGCCACTTTCTCCTTGTCCGGATGAAACGCGTCGAGGTACGTAAACACCACGTTCCCCTCAATCTGCCCCGGGTCGCTCACCTTCAGGTGGTTCGGGTCGGTGTACATGGCGCTGACCGCACGGTGGATCGTCTCTTCGCTGGCCGAAAGGTGCAGCGTGTTGCCCAGCGATTTCGACATCTTGGCGCTGCCGTCGATGCCGGGCAGGCGGCTGGTGTCGCTCAGCATCGCCTTGCAGTGGCGCAGCACCGGGGCGGGCAGCAGGCTGTTCATCTTGTGCACAATCTCGTTGGTCTGCTCAATCATCGGCAGCTGGTCGTCGCCGACGGGCACGCACTCGGCCTTAAACGCGGTGATGTCCGCCGCCTGGCTGATGGGATAGGCCATAAACCCGACCGGCAGCGAGCGGGCAAAACCCTTCTGCGCAATCTCGTTTTTCACCGTCGGGTTACGCTCCACGCGGGCGACGGTGACGATGTTCATATACAGCATCGTCAGCTCGGCGAGGGCGGGCAGGGCAGACTGCAGGCAGATCGTGGTCAGGTTCGGATCGATGCCCGCGGCGAGGTAGTCGGCCAGCACTTCGGGGATGTTGTCGCGGATCTTCTGCGGGTTGCTGCCGTTGTCGGTCAGCCCCTGCAGGTCGGCAATCAGCACAAACTGGCTGTGCGTTTGCTGGAGCGCCACGCGCTGGCGCAGCGATCCGACGAAGTGTCCAAGGTGCAGCGGGCCGGTTGGACGGTCGCCGGTGAGGATGGTTTGCGGGTTCATAAAGACTCCTTAACGTTGTAATGCCGAAAGGGGTCTTGGATGTGAGAAAGCCGCCTTTCGGCGGCTATCTGAAAATGGGAAAAACTACTCCGTGCCGCCTTTAAGAAGGCAGCCACCAGCGGTTTACGGTGAGCACGGCGTGGTTTATGTTCATCTCTTTACCGTACCACGTCCGGCGCGAAAAACAAAAGGGCACGTCATGCTGCAATCACTCAACCATCTGACCCTCGCGGTCAGCGACCTGCAAAAAAGCGTCACCTTCTGGCACGAGCTGCTGGGGCTTGCGCTGCACGCCCGCTGGAATACCGGGGCTTATCTCACCTGCGGCGATCTGTGGGTCTGCCTGTCGTACGACGAGGCGCGCCAGTACGTGCCGCCGCAGGAGAGCGACTACACCCACTACGCGTTTACCGTGGCGGAAGAGGATTTTGAACCGCTCTCGCAAAGGCTTAAGCAGGCGGGCGTCACCGTCTGGAAGCAGAACAAAAGCGAGGGGGCGTCGTTCTATTTTCTCGACCCGGACGGGCACAAGCTGGAGCTGCACGTGGGCAGCCTCGCCGCGCGGCTGGCGGCGTGTCGCGAGAAGCCCTATGCGGGCATGGTATTTACTTCAGACGGGGCTTGAGGCGCGCACCTTCAGCCTGCCCGCCAGCGTCACGTGCGTGGCGGCATCTTCCTGATTGCACAGGTACTCCACCGCCAGCCGTCCCAGCTCGCTGTAGGGCAGCTGGATACTGGTCAGCGGTGGGGTTAGCTGTTCGGAAATCTTCTGGTCGTCGTAGCCCGCCAGCAGCATGTCCTGCGGGATACGCACGCCATTCACCGCCAGCGCCTGGTAGCAGCCAATCGCCAGCCAGTCGCTGGCACAGAAAATGGCGTCCGGGCGTTCGGTCAGTTCCAGCAGGGACGTGGTGGCGGTAAAGGACTCGCTGAACTGCCAGTTGGTCTGGCGCACCAGGCTCTCGTCACACGTTAAACCGGCCTGCTTCAATGCCGCCTGGTAGCCCGCCAGACGCTGGCGCGAGGCCTCCATCCAGCTCTCGCCGGTGATGTGGGCGATGCGCGTGGCGCCGCAGGCGATGAGGTGTTTAGTCACCTGGAAGGCGTTGGCGTAGTCGTCCGGGATAAACGACGGCAGCAGCGGCGAGCCAGGGTCGCGCTGATTAAGTAGCACCAGCGGGATGCGGGTACAGTCCTGAAATGGCGTCATATCGACAACGTTCGTGACCGGAGAGGCAAGGATAATCCCGATGCAGTTGCGCTTGTCCAGCTGGCGGATGATGTTCAGGGCCAGCTCCACGTCGTCGCCGTAGTCGTAGACGGTGAGCAACGTCTCGTTGCGCCACGCCGCTTCCCGCGCCTGGCTGATGGCGTCGATAAACGGGTCGAAGCTCTGCAACGAGCTGACCAGCAGGGCGATCTCCTCCTGGTTGCGCGGAGCGTGAATGGCAGGAAGACGGTCGTAGCCGAGCTCGGTAGCGACGCTAATCACCCGCTGACGGGTGTCGTCGCTGAGCTTGATGTTGCGGGACTGGTTAAGCACCAGCGATACCGTCGCCTGCGACACGCCCGCCGCCCGCGCAATATCGTTCATCGTCACTTTCGTTTTTCGCTTCATCCGTCCTCTCCCTTTCGCGAATTTGCATCATACCCTAACCGCACGCTTTAGCGCCGCCGATCACGTTTCTCATTCATCGAAGCGTGAACTTTGTGAGAGGCGTCGCTTTTCTTTGCACCGCGATTTGCGCATTTATCCCGCAGCTAATATTTATTAGCTAAACATTATCAGCAAGAGGATGCGTAATGAAAGAGCAGTGGAGTAAAGAACAGGCACAGGCGTGGTATCAGCAAAAAGGCTGGCTGTGCGGGTTCAACTATCTGCCGTCGACAGCGGTGAACTGGACCGATATCTGGCAGGAAGAGACCTTCGATGCCGCCACTATCGACCGCGAGCTGGGCTGGGCGGCGGACGCGGGCTATAACACCCTGCGCATCAACCTGCCGTTCATCGTCTGGGAGCACGACCGCGACGGGCTGATGGCGCGCATCGACCGCTTTTTGACGATTGCCGACGACCA
Organism: Enterobacter cloacae complex sp. P29RS; assembly: GCF_014893445.1. Classification (NCBI taxonomy): domain Bacteria; kingdom Pseudomonadati; phylum Pseudomonadota; class Gammaproteobacteria; order Enterobacterales; family Enterobacteriaceae; genus Enterobacter; species Enterobacter cloacae complex sp. P29RS. The sequence goes on from NZ_JADBPZ010000003.1 coordinate 200,949, forward strand.
AGGGTTCAGCACCATGCTGACCCTGATGGACGACTGCGGTTTCTCCGGCGACGAACCGTACCTCGGCCCGCAAAAGCCGCCCGTGCCGGGCAAGCACAACAGCCAGGCGGCGGCGAGCCCGGGGCGCGACAGGGTGTGCGATCCCGGCTGCTGGCCACAGATTGAGCGCTATATCCGCGACGTTGTGCGCCAGTTCCGCGAAGACAGGCGCGTGCTGCTCTGGGATCTGTATAACGAGCCGGGCAACCGCGGCATTTTCGCGACGGGCACGGAAGAGGTGCTGTACGACGAGAAGCTGGAGACCTGCGCGCACGAGTTGATGAAGCTGGCGTTCCGCTGGGTGCGTGAGGAAGATCCGACCCAGCCGCTCACCGTCTGCGCGTGGCGTCTGCCGGCGGAAGAGGAGGGCGAGACGTTTTATCAGCACCCGCTGGACCAGACCGCGCTGGAACTGTCGGACGTGGTGAGCTATCACGCCTACACCAATACCGGGCGCATGACGGCGATTATCCAGCAACTTCAGGCGCTGGGCCGCCCAATCTTCTGCACCGAATGGCTGGCGCGTCACGTGGGCGGCACCATCGAAGAGCAGCTCCCGCTGATGTACATGGCAAAGGTCGCGCCGTATCAGTGGGGGCTGGTGCGCGGTAAAACCCAGACCTGGCTGCCGTGGCCGGTGGTGATGAAGGAGTCCACGGACTACTGCCGCCTGTGGTTCCACGACGTGTTCGAGGAGAACGGTATCCCGTTTTCACGCGCTGAAATCGCGCTGATGAAGAAGCTGCGCAATATCGCCCCGGATCCGCAGGGCTAATAATAACGACCCGGCGCGCTGTCGCCGGGCAACCAGGTACGCACTATGGCAATGACAATGAAAATACCGTCTCGCGAGTTATGGTCCTACTTTGGCTATGGTTTAGGTCAGTGTTTTAGCTTTGGTTTAGTGGGTTCGTTTATAAACTATTTTTACACCGACGTGCTGGGGATCTCGGCGCTGGCGGCAAGTACCATCTTCCTGATTGCCCGCGCGTGGGACGCGGTTCACGATCCGCTGTTTGCCAGCATTATGGACACCATTAACAGCCGGTTCGGCAAGTTTCGCCACTTTTTACTGATTGCGCCGCTGCTGATTACCGGCGTCACCCTGCTGGCGTTCTATAAAATCGAAGCGGACATGACCACCAAAATCCTCTACGCCGGGGTGACGTATATCCTGTGGGGGACGCTGTACGCCATCTCCGATATCCCGTTCTGGTCGATGTCGTCGGTGATGACCAATGACTCCGGCCAGCGCACCCGCGCGGTGACGGCGGCAATGCTCGGGGTGAACGCCGGGATTGCCTGCGCCAATATCTTCTTCCCGAAGCTGGCGGCGTTCTTTGCCCAGTACAGCAACGATAAAGGCTACTTTATGGCGGCGCTGGTGATGATGCTGGTGGGCCTGCCGCTGATGCTCAACGGCTTTATGCAGATCAAAGAGCGCGTCCCGCCCAGCCCGGAAAAGGTGACGATGCGCGACACCTTCCACAACCTGCGCCAGAACAAGCCGCTGTTTATCGTCCTGCTGTCGTTCTTTTTCTGCGTGTTCCATAACGTGGCGGGTGGACTCTATATCTACTTCTTTATCAACAACATGGGCGACGGCAGCCTGCAAATGGCAATTGGCGTGATGGGGATAGTGGCGGCGGTGCTGTGCCTGGTCGCCCCGCTGCTGACGCGCCGGATGCAGAAGCGGAAGCTGTTTATGATCCTCTGCGGGCTGGACGTGGCGGTGCGCGTGGTGATGTGGTTCACGGGCTATCAGCACACGGCGCTGCTGTTTATCCTGCTCGGCCTGAGCACGCTGTTCGTGATGATGACCAACATCCTCACCTCGTCGATGATTGCCGACACCATCGAGTACGCGGAGTACCACACTAACAAGCGCTGCGCAGCGATCACCTTCTCCGGGCAGACCTTTACCGGCAAGATGTCGGTGGCGGTGGGCGGCGGGCTCATCGGCGTGTTTCTGACGATGATCAACTATGTGCCGCAGGCGCAGGCCCAGAGCGACAGTGTGCTGTCGGGGCTGTTCTTCGGCATTTGTTTGTTACCGGCGATTGGGTCGCTGATCCGCATGGGCTTTATGTCGCGCTTTACCTTTACCGAAGAGAAGCATGCGGAGATTTGTCGGCTGCTGGCGGAGCGGAATGCGTCTGCGAAAGCGCCGGGTGGCGGCTGCGCCTTACCCGGCCTACAGGACCAGCCCTTGTAGGCCTGATAAGCGAAGCGCCATCAGGCTTCGCGTAATGACTTACAGCGACTTCAGAAACGCCAGCAGATCTTCGTTGAGCTGGTCCTGGTGGGTCAGCGCGAAGCCGTGCGGCGCGTTGTCGTACACCTTCAGCGTGGCGTTTTTGATCATCTCCGCCGCCAGCTTGCCGGTGCTTTCAAACGGCACGATCTGGTCGTTGCTGCCGTGGATCACCAGCGTCGGCACGTCGATTTTCGCCATATCCGGACGGAAGTCGGTTTCGGCGAAGGCGGTCACGCAATCGATGGTGCCCTTGAGGGACGCCAGCAGAGCGATGTTCAGCGTCTGCGTCAGGGCACCCGCGGAAACGGTCTGTCCGGCGTTGGTGCCGTAGAACGGGGTGGCGAAGTCGCTGATGAACTGGGCGCGATCTTTACGCAGTCCGTCTCGGATGCCGTCGAACACGCTCTGATCCACACCCTGCGGGAAGGAGTCAGATTTGCCGAAGATTGGAGTGACCGCGCCCAGCAGCGCCAGACCAGCCACGCGTTCGCTGCCGTAGTTGTTGATGTAGCGGGTCACGTCGCCGCCGCCCATGGAGAAGCCCACCAGCGTTACGTCGCGCAGATCCAGGGTAGTAATCAGGTCGTTAATGTCGGACGCAAAGGTGTCGTAGTCATAGCCGTTCCACGGCTGATCCGAACGCCCAAAGCCGCGACGGTCAAAGGCGATGGCGCGGAAGCCGCGCTCGGCCAGGTAGTTCAGCTGGCTGTCCCACATGTCGCCGTCCAGCGGCCAGCCGTGGCTGAAGAGGATCGGTTTGCCCGCGCCGCAGTCTTTGTAGTAAATCTGCGTGCCGTCTTTTGCCTTAAACAGTGCCATAGTGTGTTCCTGTGCAGGTGATTGTTATGGTTATACCGGCGCGACCAGATAGCGAATTGCCGGTGATGTTGTGCCCTGATGAAAAGCCAGAACGCGGCTCTGCAACAGGAGGTCATTCATGGTGTGGCGTTCCTGCTGGCGCAAATGCTCAATCCAGGAACCCATCAGGAAGGTCTCGATAAACAGCCCTGGACGTTCGATATCCTCGTACACCGCCCAGCTCATCGCTCCGGCGCGGCGGCGCACCCGGCGTAGCTCGTGCACGGCCTGCAAAAACGCTTTCGCGTCCTGTGGGTCGATGATGTACTCGTGCGACACCAGCACCGGGCCGCGCTCGTTCGGGAGTTCAATCTCCACGCCGTCCAGCGGCTGCCCGCTCAGGTCGAGATTTAAATTCGGATCTTTCTCCAGCTTCCAGCGGAATGCCGTCGCGCTTGCCAGCACCATCCCCAGCGTGGCAACCACCAGCGAGGTTGGGGTGCCGAACTGCGAGGCGATCTGCCCCCAGACGGCGCTGCCTGCGGTCATCGAGCCGAAGAACACCGTCAGATACACAGCCAGCGCCCGGGCTTTTACCCAGCGGGCGGCGCTGCGCTGTGCGCCAAGGTTGAGGGTGGAGAGCACCGCAATCCACGCGAAGCCGGTGAAGAACTCAAACAGGTTCAGCAGCCAGAAGTGGCGCACGAACGCCAGCGCCAGCATGGTGATTGCAAACGTCAGGCTGGCGGCCACCATCAGGCGGTCGGCATTCAGCCGCTGACGCAGGCGCGGCAGCAGGATCGCCCCGGCAATCGCCCCCAGGCCAATGCACGCCAGCATCACGCCGTAGCCCGCCGGGCCTAAGCCCAGCTCGCGGCGCGCCACCAGCGGCAGTAACGCCCAGCCCGCGCTGCCGAAAACGAAGAACGCCACGGTACGCACCAGCACGTTGCGCAGCACCGGGGCGGCGTGCACGTAGCGAATGCCGGACCGCACCGCCGAGAAGAAGTGCTCCGGCGGCAGCCGCTGCACGGAAGGCGCCGGACGCCAGCGCCACAGCACCCACGCCACGCCGACCACGGATAGCGCGTTAAGCGCAAACACCATCCACGGCCCAGCCAGCGACAGCAGGAAACCGCCCAGCGCCGGGCCAATCGCCCGGCTGATGTTGACCCCGAGCGAGTTAAGCGCCACGGCGGAACCCAGCTCGGGCTTGCTCACCAGGTCAGGCACAATCGCCTGAAACGGCGGCGAACTCATGGCCGCGCCCACGCTCAGCAGAAACGTTGCCGCCAGCAGAACGGTGGGGGTGACGTGTCCGGTAAAAGAGAGCAGCGTCAGCCCGGCAGCGGCGATGAATACCCATAGCTGGGAGAAGAGCAGGTATTTTCGTCGGTCAACGATGTCCGCCATCACCCCGGACGGCAGGGCGAAGAGGAACATCGGCAGGCTGCTGGCCGCCTGCACCAGCGCGATATCCAGCGGATCGGCGCTGAGCGTCAGCATGCTCCAGTTGATACCGACGTCGCTCATCCATGAGCCGACGTTAGAGACCACCGTGGCGATCCACAGCATGCGGAACACCGGCTGGCTCAGCGGCTGCCAGGGCGAAGCCGCCGATGCGGGCGTCGTCTCGGCGTGTGCGTCGCGAACGTCGTTAACCTGGGTCATGCGAACCTCTCCATCGTCTTACGCTGCAGCCGCCACTGTCCCGGTCCGGTGAGGGCGAGGGTGGTGAAGATAATCAGCAGCAGCCAGCCAAACTGCCCTTCGGCAATCGACCAGTCCGGGTGCACCGCCAGCATCGCCACCAGCAGCACGGCGATAATCGGCAGGCACGCCAGGCGGGTGTAAACCCCTGCAATGATAAACAGCGGGCAGATGACCTCGGCGACGATCGCCGGGATCAGGCTCGCGTAAGGTCCGAAACCAAACGGATCTTCGATGCGCGTCAGCTCTTCGCTGAAGTGGAGCACCTTAGGCAGGCCATGCACGTAAAGCAGCAGCAGGCTGCCGGTCAGGCGCAGGAAGAACAGCCCCGGATCGATCCGGGGTGAAGCGTCATTTTGTTTCATCAGAATGCAAAGCAGCTGCAGCCCAGCGCCCCCCAGAAAGCGTTATCGTCTGACACCGGCATCTCTGACGTGCGGGCGAAATCATGCTGGTGGCTATGAACCCCGCACGGGCCGCTGCAGTGGTGGACGGCGCTCATGCCGACGCGTGCGGCCTGCGGCGGCGCGCTGCGGTAGTGGCCCGGCACTTTCACCACCGGGGACCACTCGGGCAGGACCGGAATGGCGGGCGGCGCGAGCGGGCCAAAGCTGCCAGCGGCGTAGACGATATCGCCGTTGACCACGGTGAGGACGGACTCGATGCCCTTGATCTCCTCTTCCGGCACGCGGAAGTAATCTTTGCTGAGCACCGCCAGATCCGCGAGCTGGCCCGTTTTGATCTGCCCCTTCTGGTTCTGCTCGCTGGAAAACCACGCGCTGCCCTGGGTCCAGAGCATCAGGGCGGTATCGCGATCCAGACGGGCGCTGTGATCGTACATCTGCATCCCGCCAACGGTGCGGCCGGAGACCAGCCAGTAGAGCGCGGTCCACGGGTTATAGCTCGCCACGCGGGTGGCGTCGGTGCCTAAGCCCACCGGCACGCCGGTCTCCAGCATTTTCGCCACCGGCGGCGTGTGGCGGGTGGCTTCGATGCCGTAGCGCTCGGCGAAGTATTCCCCCTGGAAGGCCATGCGGTGCTGCACGGCAATGCCGCCGCCCAGTTCTTTGATGCGGTCGATGTTGGCCTGTGACACGGTTTCGGCGTGGTCGAAGAACCAGTGCAGCCCGTTGAACGGAATGTCGCGGTTCACCTTCTCGAACACATCCAGCATGCGGCTGATGGATTCGTTATAGGTGGCGTGCAGGCGGAACGGCCAGCGGTGTTCGACCAGATGGCGCACCACGCGCTCCAGCTCGTCCTCCATGCCCGGCGCGAGATCCGGGCGCGGCTCGAGGAAGTCTTCAAAATCGGCGGCGGAGAAGACCAGCATCTCGCCCGCGCCGTTGTGGCGGAAGAAGTCGCTGCCCTGGCCCGGCGTGAGCATGTCGGTCCATTTTTCAAAGTCTTCCAGCTCGTGGCCCGGACGCTGGGTAAACAGGTTGTAGGCGATGCGGATGGTCATCTGCTTTTTCTCGTGCAGCTCGGCAATTACCTCGTAATCTTCCGGGTAATTCTGGAAGCCGCCGCCCGCGTCGATGGCACTGGTCAGCCCCAGGCGGTTCAGCTCGCGCATGAACTGGCGCGTGGAGTTGACCTGCTGCTCCAGCGGCAACTTCGGCCCTTTGGCGAGGGTTGAGTACAGGATCATGGCGTTAGGACGGGCGATCAGCATCCCGGTCGGGTTACCGTTGGCGTCGCGCTGGATCTCCCCGCCCGGCGGGTTTGGCGTGTCTTTGGTGTAGCCGACCACCTTCAGCGCGGCGCGGTTGAGCAGGGCGCGGTCGTACAGGTGAAGGATAAACACCGGCGTATCCGGCGCGGCGTCGTTAATTTCATCCAGCGTCGGCATACGGCGCTCGGCAAACTGGAACTCGCTCCAGCCGCCCACCACGCGCACCCACTGGGGCGACGGCGTGCGCAGGGCCTGCTCTTTCAGCATGCGCAGGGCATCTGCCAGGGACGGTACGCCTTCCCAGCGCAGCTCGAGGTTGTAGTTCAGCCCGCCGCGGATCAGGTGCAGGTGCGAGTCGTTCAGGCCGGGGATGGCGGTGTGGCCTTTTAAGTCGACCATCTTAGTGCCGTCGCAGTGGTGTTGCATCACCTCGGCGACGGTGCCCACTTCCAGGAATTTCCCGTCGCGCACGGCAACGGCTTCCGCGAGAGGGTTCTCGCGATCGACGGTGTGAAACTGGCCGTTAACCAGAATGAGATCGGCTTTACCGAGGGTAACCATAACTGCTCCAGACTGAGAGGGGAATGGTCAGGATTATGGGAACCGGTTTCGGGAAAGATCCAGTTATACAATAGGATAGGTATACCAAAGTATAACTATACCTTAGGTTAACTATACGAAGAGATAATTACGCGCCAGCGGCGTGGGTCATAGGATGAATGCGATTTTATCGGCGTGCTGTTCGCGGCGATTTTAACCTTTAACCTCACTGGATAATCTTATGACCACTACAAAGCTCGAAGTCTTAACCCCAGCCAACTGTCAGATCATCTTCATCGACCACCAGCCGCAGATGGCGTTTGGCGTGCAGTCTATTGACCGCCAGGTGCTGAAAAACAACACCGTGGCGCTGGCGAAAGCGGCAAAAGTGTTCAACATCCCGACCATTATCACCACCGTTGAAACCGAAAGCTTCTCCGGTAACACCTATCCGGAGCTGCTGGACGTGTTCCCGGGTCAGGACATTCTGGAGCGTACCTCCATGAACTCCTGGGACGACCAGAAGGTGCGTGACGCGCTGAAGGCTAACGGCAAGAAGAAGGTGGTTGTCGCGGGCCTGTGGACCGAAGTGTGCAACAACAGCTTTGCCCTGTGCGCGATGCTGGAAGGGGACTACGAAATTTATATGGTGGCGGACGCGTCCGGCGGCACCTCCAAAGAAGCCCACGACTTCGCGATGCAGCGCATGATCCAGGCGGGCGTGATCCCGGTGACCTGGCAGCAGGTGATGCTGGAGTGGCAGCGTGACTGGGCACATAAAGAGACCTATACCGCGGTGATGGATATCGTGCGCGAGCACTCCGGCGCCTACGGCATGGGCGTGGATTATGCCTACACCATGGTGCACAAAGCGCCGTCTCGCCAGAAGAGCGAGCACCGTACCTTAGCGCCGGTTCCGGCACGCTAAATCCCGGCGGCGGGCTGGTCCCTCATCCGGCTCGTCACTGCCTTTTTCTCTGGAGTTCACAATGAGTACAGGGTTGATATCCCTCGCGGCAGGCGTGCTGATTGGCCTGATGTATGCCGTGCTGAAGGTGCGTTCCCCCGCGCCGCCCGCGCTGGCGCTGATTGGCCTGCTGGGGATGCTGGCAGGGGAACAGGCGATGCGTCATCTTTTATCCCGCGATAATCCCGCTGGCGTGCAGGTGACGGTTCCCCACGTTCAGCACCTGACCGGAGCGTCATCATGAAGGCCTGGATTATTTCGCTGGTGTGCGGGGTCGCGGCTGGGGTAATTTACGCCCTGCTCGACGTGCATTCCCCGGCGCCGCCGGTCGTCGCGCTGCTTGGCCTGTTCGGCATGCTGGTGGGTGAACAACTGATCCCCATCGGACGGCGTCTGGTGAGCCGCGAACCGCTGACCCTGGCCTGGTTTCGTCATGAATGCGTACCGAAAATCAGCGGTACCGCGCCCCCAGCGCCCGCGAAGGAAAGCCGCGACGCGTAACGAATTGTTTGAGGAAAGACAGCATGACGCTGCCGTGGCGCATTGCCATCATTGATGACGAACGCTCTGTTCGCAGCGGGCTCAGTAACCTGCTGCAATCGGAAGGGTATGCTACCGATACCTTCGATTCGGCAGAGGTGTTTTTGAGCCACCCTCTCGCCCTGTCCGGCGCGTCGCTGGTGATCACCGACATCAAGCTGCGCGGCATGAACGGGATCGAGCTGTTTGAGAAGCTGCGGTTGCTGGCCTCGCCGCCGCCGCCAATACTGTTTATCTCCGGCCATGCGGATGAAAATATGCAGCGGTATGCACTCAGCCTGGGCGCCGCTGCATTTTTGCGTAAGCCGATTAACATCGATATTCTGCTGGATCATATTCAGCGGGAGCTGACCCGCCGACAATAAGGATCGCGGATGAACGAACAAACGTCGCCTGCATTTTGGCCCGCCCGGGGAAGTCTCCATGAAGGGCGGGCTTTTGTTCTGAAAGAGGATGTTATTTTTACCGTGCTGGCGCAGGAGGGCGGCATCTCCTGGATGAACGGGCGGCATCCCCAGTCCGGCGGTTCGTTTATTATTGCCACCGCGGTCAGCGATGAAGAAGAGGAGCGGGCAACGCGGCTGCTTAAAAACGAGTTTGCCCTGCGCGATCGACTTCATGACGGCTGGGCTATCCGGCCCGTCGCTTCAACCCAGTACCGCGGACGTTTTGCGCTGGTCTACGCGCCGTTCTGCTTTGAACTGCTGGCGTGCCGGGCAGGTAAGGCGATTTCCGGGATCGCCCGCTTTATCGAGATGGCGATCCGCATCTGCGGTCCCCTGCGCCAGATGCATCTGCACAACCTGATCCACGGCGATATCAAACCCGGGTCGATCTTCGTTCATCACGACGCCACCAGCCGTCTGTGCAGCTTTGGTCTTTCCTGCGCCACTTCCGACGCATTCTCCCAGTCCCGGCTTGCCGCGTCTGGTGGCACGCCCGCCTACATGTCACCGGAACACACCACGCGTACCCGGCGCGCCGTCGACAGCCGGAGCGATCTCTACAGTCTGGGTATCGTGCTTTATGAACTTCTGACCGGGCGATTGCCGTTTGAACTGAGCGCTGATGACCAGACTAACTGGGCGCATTACCACATTGCTTCTGAGCCGCTTGCGCCGGGCCGGGTGCGTCCGGACGTACCCGGCATGCTCTCGACCATTATCCTTAAGTTGCTGGAGAAGAATCCGGAGAATCGCTATCAGACCGTCGACGGGCTGATTGCCGACCTCAGGCGCTGCCAGGCGACGCTGACCGCCGAAGGTGAGATCGTCGACTTTATTCCCGGCCAGCAGGATCGCTCTCCGGCGATCCATCTTGCCGATTCGCTTTTCTCTGCGCATCCGCAGGCCAGCGACGTCATCGCCGCGTTTGAGCGGGTCAGCCAGAGCGGTGCGCCGGAACTGGTGACGATTGGCGGTCCGTCGGGGATCGGCAAATCTTCCGTGATCGCCACCACGCTGAAATCGCTGCAACAGCGCAAGGTGCTGCTGGCGGTGGGCAAGGTCGATCAATACTCCCCCACGCTGCCCTACGGCGTGCTGAGTTCGGCGTTTCGGACGCTCACGCTGCACCTGCTCGGGCTGCCAGCCGGGGAGGTGGCGACGTGGAAAATCCGTCTGTCGCGCGCGCTGGAAGGCTTCGAGGAGCTGGCTGTCAGCCTGGTGCCGGAGCTGAATTTATTTCTTGAGAACAAACCGCGTTTCTCTGCGGATACATTTTCCATCGACGCGCGGGCGCGCTTCAGCCATATGGTGCTGGCGCTGGTGAAAACCTTCGCCACCCAGGGCGCGCCGCTGGTGCTGCTGCTGGATGATGTGCAGTGGATCGACGCCGCCAGCCTGCAAACGCTCGATTACCTGCTGCGCGCCTGCGGCGCCATCCCGTTGCTGGTGGTGGTGGCGCACCGCGATCTCAGTTCGCTTTCTGATCCCAGCTTGCAGACCGCGCTGGCGAGCCTGCCGGAGGCGGCGCAGCATGCCATGACGATCGTGCCGCAGCCGCTGTCGGTGAAGGCCGTGGCACGCTGGCTCGGGGGGATTTTTCATGCCCGCAGTACCGGTACCTCCGATCTTGCCACGCTGATCCATGAAAAAACCGGCGGCAACCCGCTGTTCGTTCAGGAATTTTTCCGCCGCATCGTCGATGACGGACTGGTGGTGCACAACAAATATCAGGGGAAATGGCATTACGATCTCCAGGCCATCCGCGCCCGGCATTACACCGAGAACGTGGTGACGCTGGTGCTTGAACAGCTCAAGGAGATGCCCGACGAGACGCGCCGCCTGCTGGGCAGCATCGCCTGCCTCGGCTGCACGGGCGAGCTGGAGATGCTGTGCCGCGTGGTGGGGCAGTCGGCGGCGGAAATCCGCTACGCCCTTCATCCGGCGGTTACCGCTCAGCTGATTGTGCTGACGGAGAAAGCGTACGCTTTTACCCACGATCGGGTGCAGGAAGCCGCCTTTGCCCTGCTGGATGAGGGCGAGAAAAGCCATCTGCACCTGACCACCGCCAGCCTGCTGGCGGATGCCGCGCGGCAGACGGCGGGTAACGAACTGCTGTTCCGCGCGGTTCACCACGTCAGCGCCGCGCTGGACTGCATCCAGCCTGCGCCGCAGCGCCAGAGATTCCGTGAGCTGAGCCTCCAGGCCGCGCGGCGTGCGAAGCGTACCGGCGATTACCTTTCCGCCTTAAGTTACATCCAGACCGCCAGAGCGCTGGGGAACGCGGGTCCGGTCTCGGACTTTATGCTGGATATCGAAGAGGCGGGCTGTGAGTTCGCGCTCGGGCACCTGGAGCGCACGCGCGCGCTGTGCGATACGATCCTCGGCTCACCGGGCGGGCTGACGGAGAAAGCGCTGGCCGCTAACCTGCTGGCGGAAGTCTATATGCGCCAGTCGGAGATCCGCCTGGCGCTGGAGGCGTCGTTATGCTGGCTGGGCGTGTTCGGGATCCAGATCAGCCGCTACCCGGAAAATGCCGAATGTGACGAGGCCTGGCAGCAGTTCTGTCAACGCACCGCCGACGCGCCGCAGAACCCGTTTACTCAACTTAAGCTGATGGAGAGCGCGGAGACCGAAGCGGTAATGAACCTGCTTTACAGCGCCAGTATTTTCGCCAGCTTTACCTGCCCGCGCCTGCACTTTTTACTCCTGTGCCGGATGATGCACCTCACGCTCGATCGCGGCATAACCGGCGCATCCACCACGGCGATGGCCTGGTTTGGCGTGCTGATTGGCCACCGCTATGCCGAATACCGTCTCGGGTTTGAGTACGGCACGCTGGCTCGCGAGCTGGTGAACCGCCACGGCTATGATGCCTATGAAGCTAAAACTCTGCTGCCGCTCGACCAGCTCAGCGTCTGGACCCAGCCGCTGTCGTACACTATCGAGTGCGCCAAGGCCTGCTTTACCTCGGCGGTGACCCACGGCGACATGACGATGGCCTGCTTCGCGGCCTGTCATCAGATCATTAACTTCCTCTCCCGGGGCGATCATCTGGACGGCGTGTTGACCAGCATCGATCGCGGTCTGGCTTTTGTGCGTAAAACGGATTATCAGGACATTGAAACCGTTCTGCACATTCAGCGCCGCTACGTGGAGTTTTTACGCACGCCGGTGACGGGCACATGGAGCGCCGCCCAGGCGCTTCCTGACGATCTGCTGCCCGCACCGCCGGAGCAGGCGCCCGAGCAGACCTCGACCATGCTGTTCTGGTACTGGCTCTATCGCGGGATGGCGCACTTTACCTGCGGCGAATACGCCGACGCGCAGGCGGATTTAGAGAGGGCGGGCTGGTATGCGTGGTCCGCGCCGGGCCATATCCATCTGCTGGATTACCATTTTTACAGCGCGCTGGCGCTCTCCCGCCAGCTCACGCCGGAGACCTTCTCGGCGGATTATCGCCGCAGTATTCATCACCATTACGACAAAATTGCCCTCTGGGCGCGGATCAATCCGGGCACGTTTGCCGATAAAGAGGCGCTGATTTATGCCGAAATCGTCCGTCTGGACGGCATGAACAGCATCGCGCTGGAGCAGTATGAAAAGGCGGTGCGGCTCTCGCGGGAGGGCGGGTTTAACCCGATCAATGCCCTGGCCCACGAGCTGGCAGGGCGTTTCTCGCTGGCCTGCGGCTACCCGACCGCCTCCGACGCCCATTTCCGCGGTTCGATTGCCGCCTGGGGCCGCGCCGGGGCGCAGGCCAAGGTGCGTCAGCTGGAGCAGGATTTCCCGCATCTGCTGGCCTCCGGGCAGAGCCGCGCGTACGACACCGTGGCATTTGCCCAGAACGAGGTGATCCGCGATTTACAGAGCGTCATCAAAGCCTCACGCGCCTTGTCCGAAGAAATCAACCTCGAGCGTTTAATTGAAAACCTGATGACGCTGCTGCTTGAACGGGCCGGGGCGCAGCGTGGCCTGCTGCTTCGCGTCAGCGATAATCACATCCCGGAGATCGAAGCCAGCGCCTGGACCAGCACCGACGGGGTGCGGGTTCACATCCTGAAAGAGACACCGATGGCGACGGACATGCCGCTGTCGGTGCTGGCCGCGGTGATCCGCACCGGGCAGGAGATCCGCACCGGCAAACCGGAGGAATTTCACCCGTTCAGCCAGGATCCTTATCTGGTGACGTCCGGCGCCGCCGTGATGTGCGTGCCGATGTTCAAACAGGCGCGACTGGTGGGGGTGCTGTATCTGGAAAACCGCCTGATGCCGGAAGTGTTTACCGCCGAACATTCGCGCGTGGTCAGCCTGCTGGGCGCGCAGGCGGCGGTTTCGCTGGAGACGGCGCGGCTTTACGCCGAGCTGCTGGCGGAAAACATCCACCGCCGACGGGTGGAGAAAGAGCTGCGCGCCAGCCAGACCTCGCTGATGCTGGGTGAGCAGATCAGCCATACCGGCAGCTGGCGCTGGGAGCTGGTGCAGGATCTGATGTTTATGTCCGAAGAGTACGCCCGTATTCTTGGCCTGCCGGAGCAGCAAAAGATGATCTCAATGGCGGAGTTTTTGACCTTCGTGCATGAGGATGATTATGGCCGGATCGGTAACCTCGTTAATCAGAGCGTGCGTGACGGGCTGTCGATGCGCGCGGAGTTTCGCATTATCCGCACCGACGGCTCCGTTCGCTACATCCTCGGGATTGGCGATCCGGTGGGCGTGGGCAGCGAGGTGAATGAGTATTACGGCATCATTACCGACATCACCAGCCAGCGGGCGGCGGAAGATGCGATGCGGGTGGCGCAGGCGGATCTGGCGCGAGTCTCACGGGCCACCACCGTCGGGCAACTCACCTCCTCGATCGCGCACGAGATCAACCAGCCGCTGATGTCGATTGTCTCGAACGCCGGCGCGAGCCTGCGCTGGCTCAACCGCGATCCGGCGCGGCTGGACAAAGTGCGAGAGGGGCTGGAGGAGATCGCCGCCGAGGGCGAGCGGGCAGGGGAGATCATCCGCAGCATTCAATCTCTGACGCGCAAACAGGACCCCACGTTTACGCGCATCGATCTGCACTTCCTGATCCACCACATTATTATGCTCTCCCGCAGCGAACTTGAGCTGCGACACATAAGCGTTGATTATCTCCTGAACGCTGGCGACAGCTTTATCATCGGCGACAGCGTGCAGATCCAGCAGGTGCTGCTTAACCTGGTGATGAATGCGATGGAAGCGATGGCGGAAGTGACGGATCGCCCGTGCTGCATCACGATCGCCACCGCGAACTGCGCCGAAGGGAAGGTGATCTTTGAGATCGCCGATACCGGCAGCGGCATTGAGCCGGAGCTCACCGAGCGGATCTTTGACTCGTTCTATTCGACCAAAGCGCAGGGAATGGGGATGGGGCTGACCATCAGCGCCAGCATCATTGAACGGCACCGGGGAAAACTGAGCGCGCGCCGCAGAGAGCCGTACGGGACGGTGTTTACCTTCGCGTTGCCGCTTGCCGGACAGGAGGCGTAACGGTTATTCCGCTGGCTGATGTTTTGTCAGGCGCTCGACGGCCCTGACCAGCTCGGCCACGGAGCGGACCTGCATTTTCTCCATCACCCGGCGGCGGTGTACTTTCACCGTAATCTCACTGACGCCCAACTCGGCGGCGATCTGCTTGTTGAGCTTGCCGCTGATGGCAAGCTCAAGCACCTCATGCTCGCGCGGCGTGAGGGACATGTGGCGCTGTTTCAGGGCGTAGTGCTCTTTGACGCGGGCGGCGTTGTGCTGTGCCAGCCTGAGCGCGGATTCGATAGAGCCAATGAGGGCGCTGGATTCAACGGGTTTAGTGAGAAATTCGTAGGCCCCGCCTTTGATCGCCCGGACGGACATAGGGATAGTGCCGTGACCGGTGAGAAAAATGATCGGTATTTCTCGCCCGTTGGCTTTCAGCGCATCTGCGACATCAAACCCGGTGATCGTGGGCATCTGCATATCGAGGATCACGCAGGAGGGCAAATCCTCAAAGGGATGGCTGAGAAAGGCTTCTGCTGAGGAAAAGCCAAGGGCGTGTATATCCGCTGATTCCAGCAGCCCAACAACGGACTGCCTGACTGCGTCATCGTCATCAACCACATAAACAATGTGTTCCATTCACCGCCCCGGTGTGATCAGTAAACCATCGAGAATAAAATGCGCCTTTTTGAACGTAAGCGACTGTTTGCTATCCTCATTCATACTAACACATTAATAATTATTATCATTCGGCAATATGAAGATGATATGAAAGTGTAATAAAAATGTGGCGAATTGGTTAGGATCGGAACGCTGTTTTTAGAGACCTTTCCTGCTGCGAAGCCAGAGCGTGACACAGGCGATATTCATCCTGAGCCACGATGTTTTGTGTGAGGACGCCGACGGGTAAAACAGGCTACACTCTGATTTTGAGCGCGACAAGCTGAGGACATAACGATGCACTACACACTGAAAAGCAGTGACGATAAAGAAAAAGCGGAAGGAACAAGCGGCGCGGGCGCTCTACAGCAAAAACTGCTGGAATCCCGTTCGATTGTCATCTCCGGTGAGATCAACCAGGAGCTGGCCCAGAAAGTCATCACTCAGATGATCCTGCTGCAAAGCGTCAGCAACGATCCGATCAAGCTGTACATCAACAGCCAGGGCGGCCACGTGGAAGCGGGCGACACCATCCACGACTTCATTAAGTTTATCCGACCGGAAGTGCACGTCATTGGCACCGGCTGGGTGGCAAGCGCCGGGATCACCATCTTCCTGGCGGCGAAAAAAGAGCACCGCTACTCGCTGCCGAATACCCGCTTTATGATCCACCAGCCGCTGGGCGGCGTGCGCGGTCAGGCAACGGATATCGAAATCGAAGCGCGCGAGATTATCCGCATGCTGGAACGCGTAAACAAACTGATTGCTGACGCCACCGGCCAGCCGCTGGAGAAAGTGAAGAAGGACACCGACCGTAACTTCTGGATGTCACCGGCGGAAGCGCTGGACTACGGCATCGTGGGCAAACTGATCACCCATTATGACGAGCTGAACCTGGATTAAGTTTTAGCCCGCGCGTGCGTCGGGTGACGGCTTCGCCTTACCCGACCTACGCGCGCTCGATTGACCCATGACAAGTTCCCCCCTGGCTGTCTCTTCTATAATCGCGCCTGTCTCCCCTCTCACTGGTGCTAACCATGGCGTATCAACTGAACCTCGACTGGCCGGAATTTCTTGAGAAATACTGGCAAAAACAACCCGTTGTGCTGAAAAATGCCTTCCCGAATTTTGTCGACCCCATTACCCCTGATGAACTGGCGGGTCTGGCGATGGAGCCGGAAGTCGATAGCCGCCTGGTAAGCCATGCTAACGGCAAGTGGCAGGCGAGCAATGGCCCGTTTGAGCATTTCGATAACCTCGGTGAAACCGGCTGGTCTCTGCTGGCGCAGGCGGTGAACCACTGGCATATGCCCGCCGCAGAGCTGGTGTGTCCGTTCCGCGTCCTGCCGGACTGGCGTCTCGATGACCTGATGATCTCCTTCTCCGTCCCGGGCGGCGGCGTTGGGCCGCATATCGATCAGTACGATGTGTTTATTATTCAGGGGATGGGTAGCCGTCGCTGGCGCGTGGGTGACAAGCTGCCGATGCGTCAGTTCTGTCCGCATCCGGCCCTGCTGCACGTCGATCCGTTTGAGCCAATCATTGACGAAGATCTGGCCCCGGGCGATATCCTTTATATTCCGCCTGGATTCCCGCATGACGGCTTCACCCATGAAACCGCGCTCAACTACTCTGTCGGTTTCCGCGGGCCGAACGGTCGCGATCTGATTAGCAGCTTTGCCGATTACGCGCTGGAAAACGATCTGGGTGGCGAGCACTACAGCGATCCGGATCTGACCTGCCGCGAACACCCGGGCCGCGTGGAGCAGTACGAGCTCGATCGCATTCGCCAGATGATGATCGACATGATTAGCAAGCCGGATGATTTTACAAAATGGTTCGGCAGCTTCGTCTCCACGCCGCGTCACGAGCTGGATATTGCCGCCGCCGAGCCGCCGTATTCCGCAGACGAGGTGCTCGACGCGCTGCAAGGGGGCGAAACGCTTTCACGCCTGAGCGGGCTGCGCGTGCTGAACGTCAACGGCAGCTTCTTTATCAACAGCGAACAGCTGGAGACGGCGGATGTGAACGGGGCGGACGCGCTGTCCCGCTACACCCAGCTCGGCCAGGCCGAGCTGGGTGTAGCGCTGAATAATCCGGCGTTTGTGGAAGAGTTGACCGGATTGATTAACCAGGGATACTGGTACTTCGACGAGTAACAGACAGCGGCGTTTAGTCAGACTAAACGCCGCTACGTTCAAACCAGCATATTACAGGCCTTCCAGTAGTTCAGAAGCCGCTCATCGTCGCGCTCTTTTTCCGCTTTGATTTTCATCGCCTGGGCGAGATTTTCTCGCGATACCTCATGGCCTTTTTGCACGATGTCTAAGACCGCTTCACCAAGAGCCAGCGAAATTTCTGTCCGATTGTTGCGAATCGTCATAAATACCTCCTCGTTGGTTGCGATACTTTAATTATGAACGGGAAATAATCAGTCGCTAATAATTAATCTTATTCTTATTTTTTCAATTCGGCGCTAAATAGACATAGTATTCGGTTCTGTCAATGATGTTTCAAAATGCTAATACGCATTTCAGGTCCGAATTTATGCGCTACAGTTAATTTCGTGCAACAGGCAAATAACCGAAACAGGAGAATGAATATGGTAGATAAAAGCGCAATTAAGGATCACACTCAGGTTGTCGCCAGCTGCGGAACGCATGTCGGGGTTGTGGACCATCTTGATGGTGAGCGTATCAAGCTTGCAAAGAGCGACCCGGAATCAGGCGGCAAGCACCACTTTATTCCTCTCGGCTGGGTCGATAAGGTCGAAGATAATAAAGTTGTCCTGACCAAAAACCATAAAGAGGTTTTTGCTGAGTGGCAGGAAGCATAAATATATTTCTCGTAAAGAAATATACGCCTTCGCTCCGGCTTCGTCCGGAGCGTAATAGTGTCTGCGCCCGGTGATTGCTGCCATGGCAAATGAATGGTACTGTTTTGCCTGTCCTTTCCCCGATGCAGGCTCCGAATTATGCTCCAGAGTGAAAATACATCAGCGAAGCGCATATTTTTTGTTGAGGATTTTCAAATATTCGGCGAGCGCTACGGCATCGACTACCGTTTCCCGCAGCTAAAAGATGAGCAGGTCAGCGGCAGCCCCGTGTTGCAGGGGAATGTTGAAGAGATGACGCTCTCGTCCGGCATTTCACTGACCCATTCCGACGTACGTGTATTACAGCCCTATGAAACCACCTCTCGCCACAGCAGCCCGCTTTATATGCTGGTGGTGCTGGAAGGGTGCGTGACGCTCACGCTCAATGGTATCGATTATCCCGTCCGCCCGGGCATGGCGTTCAGCTCCCGTCTGAGTGAAGATCAGGTGATGAGCGCGCGTCACGATGCTGACAGCACGCTGAAAACGCTCTCGTTTGGCGTGTACCCGCACGATGCCGGACGTGAAGCCCTGCTTGAGTCGCTGCTGCTGGAATGGCAAAGCCTGAATACCCCCGCGTTTGTCTGGCACGTTCCCGAGTTTGTGATGTCAGGCATTCAGCATGCACAGCGGCAGGGGGGAAGCGTGCTCTCGCGTAAGCTGTTGCTGGAGGGGCTCATGTACCAGCTGCTCGGCCACGGCCTGAACCAGTGCCAGCTGCCCTGCCCGAGCCGCCCTGAGCATGCGCGTCTGGAACGCGTCCGGTGCCTGCTGGAACAGTCTCCTGAACGTGACCATACACTCGCGCAGCTGGCAGCCCTTGCTGCCATGAGCCCAAGCAGCCTGCGCAGCAAGTTCCGTCAACGCTACGGCTGCACACTCTTCGATTATCTCCGCGACTGTCGCCTTGCGCTGGCGCGTCGCTATCTGCTGGAAGGCCATAGCGTACAGCAGGCCGCCTGGATGTGCGGGTATCAGCATGCCACCAACTTCGCCACCGCGTTTCGTCGTCATTACGGGATTTCACCGGGTGACGTGCGCAAACTCCGCTAACGTAATTTTGTCCATCGCGCGAACGTATCCCGTGCGGTTTAGCATCGCGCATACATAACCTGGCGGCGCGCATAGCTGTTTGCACCCTCAAAAAGGTAATAATTCTTATTAACAATAAGAAATATCTCTGGAGAGGGTTATGTTTGCTAAATCGCGTCTGGCACTGCTGGTGGGATGGGTTACCGGTAGCGTCGCTTTTCCTTTACTGGCGCAGGATGCCCAAAAAACTGACACCGTGGTGGTGACCTCGCAGATGCAGTCTGCGGCCACCAAGCTTGAAACGCCGGATATTGAAACCCCGCAATCGGTCTCTATCGTCACCCGCGAGCAGTTCGAAGAGCAGGGCGCAACCAGCGTGCGTCAGGCCGTGAGCTACACGCCGGGGGTCTACAGCAACCAGATCGGGGCATCAAACCGCTTCGACTACATGGTGCTGCGCGGCTTCTCGGACGGCAGCCTGGACAACGTCTACCTCGACGGACTGAAGATGATGGGCGACACCAATTCCCACAGCTCGCTGGTGGTTGATCCGTGGTTCCTGGACAGTATCGAAGTCGTGCGCGGCCCGGCCTCCGTGCTGTACGGTCGCTCATCGCCGGGCGGCATCGTGGCGCTCACCTCCCGTAAGCCATCGTTCGATCCGGGCGGGGAGATCAAGCTCTTCGCCGGTAACAATAACCAGCGCGGGGCGATGTTCGACGTGACCGGCCCGGTTGATGATAACGACCGCGTGGCGGTGCGCCTCAGCGGGATGACCCGCTATGCTGATTCCCAGTTCGATCCGCTCAAAGAAGAGCGTTACGCGCTGATGCCGAGCCTGACCTGGCGTATCACCGACAGCACCCGTCTGGATCTGATGGCCTACCTGCACCGCGATCCGGAAGGCGGCAGCCACTCCGGCCTGCCATATGAGGGCACCGTTGTACCGCACAGCGGTAAGAAAATCTCCAACACCTTCTTCGAGGGCGAGGACGATTACGACAAGTACGATCGTCGGGAAAACATGGTCGGCTATAACATTGAGCACCTGTTTGACAGCGGCTGGGCCGTGCGTCAGAAGCTGCGCTACCTGCACACCAAAGTCGAGCTGAACCAGGTGTATGCCGCAGGCTGGCTGAACGACACCGAGCTGAACCGCGGCTATTCCGGCTCCGACGAGAAGATGAACGCCATCACCCTGGATAACCAGGTCGACGGCAGCTTCGATACCGGCGAGGTGAACCACCGCGTGCTGATCGGCATGGACTACCAGGACCGCACCAACAACGTCACCGGCTACTACGGCGGCTTCCCGCCGATTGACGCTTTCCATCCTGCTTATGGCGCGAAGCCGGACTACATCACCCAGTACAGCAGGGAAAAGCATAAGCTGCGCCAGACCGGCTACTACCTGCAGGATCAGATGTCCATTGACCGCTGGCGCCTCACGCTGGGTGGGCGTTACGACCAGGTAAGCGTGTCGAACGTCGACAACTTCAACCATACCCGCAGCGATCTGGATAAAAACAACTTCAGCAGCCGCGCGGCGCTGCTGTATCTGTTTGATAACGGCGTCGCGCCGTACGTCAGTTACTCCACCGCCTTTACGCCGACCAGCTTTGCCGACGAGCAGGGGAATATCCTGGATCCGATGAAGGGCAAGCAGTGGGAAGCGGGCGTGAAGTATGAGCCGGAGGGGATGAACAGCCAGTTCAGCGCCTCGGTGTTCCGCATCAACCAGAAGAACATTGCCACTAAAGAGGAGCCGACCGATCCGTACCGTTCCATCGGTGAAATCGAATCCGAAGGCGTTGAGCTGGAGGCGATTGGACAGCTGACCGACAGCCTGCGCATGCAGGCGGCCTACACCTATACGGATATTCGCTACAAGAAGAGCAGCCCGGAAGAGGAGGGCAAGCGCGCCGTCTATGCCCCGCGTAACATGGCCAGCGCCTGGCTGAGCTACGACGTCAAAAGCGGCCCGCTGGACGGCCTGACCGTCGGCTCCGGCGTGCGCTATGTCAACGGGATCGCCAGCGATCGTCAGAACACCCATACGCTACCGTCATACACCCTGGTGGATATGGTCGTGGGGTATGACCTGTCGAAAGTGGGGCTCACGGGCGTGAGCGCGCAGTTGAACGTCAATAACCTGACGGACAAAAGCTACGTTGCGGCGTGTAACTCGCTCTCTTACTGCTACTTCGGTGCAGAGCGCAGCATTGTCGGCAGCGTTTCGTGGACATTCTGAGTCGTTAGCCAATGCCCGGTGGCGCTGCGCTTACCGGGCCTACGGGATCGGTTTTCACCCTCTCCCTGTGGGAGAGGGCCGGGGTGAGGGCAACAGGCCGCACTACCCCTCCATCGCAATCACAATCGCCTCACCCATCTTTTTCAACGCCTCGCGATGTTTATCCGTCGGCGGCAGCGCCACGTTGATCCGCAGACAGTTGCGGTACTTACCGGAGGCGGAAAACAGCGACCCGGCCGCAGCCTGGATCTTCAGACGGCACAGCTGCTTGCTGACGCACACCATGTCGACCATCTCCGGCAGCTCGACCCACAGCAGGAAGCTGCCCTGCGGGCGGGTAACGCATATTTCTGCCGGAAAATACTGCCGCACCCAGCAGGTGTAGGTCTCCATATTCTGCTGATAAATCTGGCGCATGCGCCGCACGTGGCGATGGTAATGACCGTCGCGAATAAACGCCGCCACCGCCATCTGCGTGCCCGGCACGTTAAACCCGCCCGCGGCGTATTTCATGTGCATCACCCGGTCGTAATAGCGCCCCGGCACAATCCAGCCGACGCGCAGCCCGGGCGCCACGGTTTTGGTAAAGGAGCTGCAGAGGATCACGCGGCCATCAATGTCCATCGAGTGAATGGTGCGCGGGCGCGGGTACTCTGCGGCCAGCTCGCCGTAGATATCATCCTCCACAATCACAATATCGTGCCGCTGGGCGAGCGCCAGCACCTGCTTTTTACGCGCTTCCGGCATGATAAACCCGAGCGGGTTATTGCAGTTGGGGACCAGGATCACCGCTTTGATCGGCCACTGCTCCAGCGCCAGCTCTAACGCCTCGATGCTGATCCCGGTCTCGGGATCGGTAGGTATTTCAATCGCCTTGATGTCGAAGCCGCGCAGCATCTGCATGGTGCCATGAAACGACGGCGACTCGACCGCCACGATGTCCCCCGGCTTGCACACCGAGAGCAGGGCGATCGACAGCGCGCCGTGGCAGCCGTTGGTGATCACAATCTCGTTTGCCGCCACGGTGGAGCCGCCGTCCAGCATCAGGCGGGCGATCTGCTCGCGCAGCTCCAGACGACCATCGAGCACGTCATAGCTCAGCATTTCGCCGGGGTTATGCTGCGCAATGCGGCTCATCTCGCGCCACAGCGGCTTCAGGCTCGGCTGGTTGATGTCCGGCGAGCCGCCGCCAAAGGAGATCATCTCTTTGTCGGCGCGGGCGTCCAGCAGCATCATCACCTCATCCCACTGGGTGACGTCCACGGGGCGCTGCACCGGGCGCGTCATCGCCGGTACGGGCGGCTGCGCTTTGCGTTTCGAGACAAAATAGCCGGAGCGCGGCTGGGGCGTGATCAGCTGGAGATTTTCGAGGATCTGGTAGGCCTGCTGTATGGTGCTGATACTCACGCCGTGTTCCTGGCTCAGCGTGCGTACCGACGGCAGACGTTCGCCGCTGCGATACAGCCCTTGTTCGATACGTTCCGCCAGTAGGTTGGCCAGATGTTGATAGCGCGTCATGCTGTATCCTTTGTTTTCACCATACAGATTATTAAACCAGTACAGACTGGGGGGTAAAACGCCATGCAGATACCGTTTTAGCGGATCTGTATGGTAAACAAAAGCAGTTTTTGAATCTGTATTGTACTGGCCGTTTTCCATGATGATAACCCCACTGGCACAGCGAGGAGAGCATCATGGAATTCTACGAGAATCGTTCAAAACGTCCGTTTATCGCGTTTGTCTGGGTAGCGAAAACGCTGCGTAACTGGTATCGCATCAACCGTACCCGCCGCATTCTGAGCCAGATGAGCGACGAGCAGCTCAAGGACGTTGGGTTATCACGATATGATGTGTAAGCATAGGGTTGCCCGGTGGCGCTACGCTTACCGGGCCTACAGGAGACCGTAGGCCGGGTAAGGCGCAGCCGCCACCCGGCGGTTTTCAACTCAACAGCGCAAGCGTCTGCCGTTTCGGCCTTTCCAGCAGCTCAACCGCCTCCTGATATGACCGCACGTTGTTATAGCCCATCACCAGCCCGTAGCGTTTGCCCGACCCGCGATACCACTCCGACAGCGCATTAACCTGTAGTTGCTGTTCCTGCCAGCAGCGGGCAATCTCCCGGTCAGCGCTTCCCTTTGCGAGGAACGCGACAATATGCATTCCACCGTCGTTTTGCTCGGTGAAGAACAGGTCACCATAGACCTCACCCAGGGCGGCAATCATCCAGTCGCGGCGGATCTGATACAGGGCGCGCATCTTTTTCAGATGACGAAAAAAATGCCCTTCGTTGAGAAATGCGGTGAGGATTTTTTGCGTCAGCACCGGCTGGCCGCTGGTGGTAATGTCCGCGCAGTCGGTAAAGGTCCCGACGGTGCTGGCGGGCATCACCACGTAGCCCATGCGCAGTGAAGGCATGATGGTTTTGCTGAAGGTGCCCATAAAGATCACCCTGTCATGCTGGTCGAGGCTTTTCATCGACGGCAGCACTTTGCGGGTATAGTGAAATTCCCCGTCGTAATCGTCTTCGATAATCCACGCCTCGTTTTGTGACGCCCAGTCGAGCAGCTGCTGCTTGCGCGGCAGTGAGAGCGTCACCGCCAGCGGACTCTGATGCGACGGGGTAACGATGGCAAAACGCGCGTCGCGATGATGACGGAGCAGGTAGTCCGTATCGATGCCGCAGCGATCAACCGGCACGGTGTGCAGGCGGGGCACGATCCGCTTGAGCAGCTGCTGGCCCATAAAATAGCCCGGATCCTCAAACACCACCTTGTCGCTGCGGCTGGCAAGCGTGTCAAGGATCAGGCGCAGGCTGCCGCTGTAGCCGCTGGTGATCAGTACCTGTTCGGCGGTGCAGGATAACCCGCGCGAGATATTGAGATAGCGGGCAATCGCCTCGCGCAGCGGATACCAGCCCAGCACCGGCGGGTTGAGCATTTCATCCTGACGCATGGCGCGCGTCGCCTGGCCCGCCAGCAGCAGCCATTTTTTATAGGGGAAGCTGTCGAGCGCCGGAATGCCGGGGCGCAGAAAACCGGCCCGTTCGCGCTGGCTAATCAACGACGCCGGCAGCGTGCCGGTCGCTTGTTCTGTGGGGGCGTGTTGCGCGGGCAGCAGAAGATCCGGGTTCACCCGCGTCCCGCGCGCGCCCTGGCTTACCAGATACCCTTCGCCCGTCAGAATGGCATAGGCTGTTTCAACGGTTTTACGCGCCACCTTCAGTTCTTCGGCCAGCACGCGGATGGCAGGCACTTTATCGCCCGGCTTCAGCACGCCGCGCGTGATGTTGTCGCGATAGCGGGAATAAATCTCATGATAGCCCGGCTTCATGTCCTACCTCATTTCACGCTTTTTGTGTCTTTTTACTATGTCATTAACGGCGTAGATTTGCCTTATCGCATGAAAAAAACGGCACAAAAAGAGGAAAGACAATGAGCACCCGCGTAAACCACCACAAAGCCACACCTGCACTTGCCAACGCGCTTTCTGCCCTGAGCATGGAGGTGGCGAAAACCTCCATCGACCCGGCGCTTAAGCACCTTATCGACATTCGCGTATCGCAGCTGAACGGCTGCACCTTCTGTCTGGATATGCACTCGAAAGAGGCTAAAATCGCCGGTGAGCGCGAGCTGCGCCTGTACCATCTGGCGGCCTGGCGCGAGTCCCCGCTGTTTAGCGCCCGTGAAAAAGCGGCGCTGGCCTTCACCGAAGCGCTGACCCAGATTGGCGTACATGGCGTGAGCGATGCGCTGTACCGCAGCGTGGCGGAGCACTTCTCGGATGTCGAGATTTCAGAGCTGAACTTCGCCATCGTAGCGATCAACGCCTGGAACCGTCTGGGCATTACCTCCCGCATGGAGCCGGGCGCGCTGGATGCGGCTTACGGTCTGAACAAGGCTAACCTGGAATAATTCCGCGCTCGCGGATCATCGCCACCAGCGCCCGTAATCCAGGCGAGTGGGGGATTGGGGCGTTTATGGAGTCGAAGTCGATGGTGGGTTAAACCCTGCCCGGTGGCGCTACGCTTACCGGGCCTACATGAGCCCGTAGGCCGGATAAGCGCAGCGCCATCCGGCAAACACTTCGCTCCATACCGAAGCATTGTGGTTTTTCCTCCTGCATTCTCTCCACACCCTCACAACGGAGAGACACCCATGATCGCAGTCCTTTTTGAAGCCAAAGCGGAGCCTCATCATCAGGCGCGCTATCTGCAGCTTGCCGCTGAACTCAAGCCTTTGCTGGCGGACATCGACGGCTTTATTGATATAGAACGTTTTAAGAGCCTGAGCATCGACGGCAAAATCCTGTCCCTTTCCTGGTGGCGGGATGAAGAGGCCGTCCGCCGCTGGAAGCAGAATGTCTTCCATCAGGCCGCGCAGGCCGAAGGCCGGGAGTCGATTTTTTCTTTCTACCGTATTCGCGTGGCGCAGCTGGTGCGGGAGTACAGCTCCGAAACGGGAGGGCACGCGGATGTATGACGTTCACGTGATTTTTAGCGACAGGCCCGGCGAGCTGGCGCGCTTTGGACAGCTGTTAGGCCGCAACGGCGTGGGGCTGGAGGGGGGCGGCGTTTTCGGTACGGATGCCCATTTCCTGGTGGAGGACGGGGAAAAAGCCCGCCTTGTGCTGCTCGACGCCGGGTTTACCGTGCAGGCGCTGCGAAAGCCGGTGATCAGAAAGCTTAAGCAGGAGCGTCCTGGCGAGCTGGGCGAGATAGCGGCGGCGCTGGCCGCAAAGGGCGTGTCTATCCTGACTCAGTACAGCGACCACGCGAATCACCTTATTCTGCTGACGGATGATGATAAGCTGGCCGCTGAGATCACCACACCCTGGGCGACAAATGTTAAAGACGAGCTTACCCTCTGATAACAGCGCGATGCTGGAAAAGGCCATTGCCGCTGTAGCGGCTGCAATGGCCGATCCGTCGCGCGTGAAAATGCTCTGTGCACTAATGGACGGGCGAGCGTGGACGGCCACCGAACTGAGTGCGGCGGCAGACGTTGCGCCGTCGACCGCCAGCGGGCATCTTGCCCGGCTGGTTGAAGGGCAGCTAATTACCTGCCTGTCGCAAGGGCGGCATCGTTATTATCGTCTTGCCGGGCACGACGTGGCGGCGCTGGTGGAACAGATGATGGGGCTCTCCTGGCGCCGCATTACCCCGCCGGAAACTACCGCGCCGAAAGCCATGCGGGAGGCGCGGACCTGCTATGACCATCTGGCGGGCGCGGTGGCGGTGCAGATCTACGATTTCATGCAGGCAGCAGGCTGGCTGGAGGCAGACGGTTCAGCGCTCACGCCGTATGGTCGGGAGCAGTTTCTGAAGCTCGGCGTTTCGTTAAGCGCTCATTCGCGCCGAAAAGCGTGCTGCGCCTGCCTGGACTGGAGCGAGCGGCGGTTTCATCTCGGAGGCGAAGCCGGCGCAGCGCTGCTTCTTTATCTGGAAAGCAAAGGGTGGATCCAGCGGGTGGCGGGGTACAGGGAGGTGGTTGTGACGGCTTCAGGACAGGGCGCCATCTCCAGACATTTTAGCCGCTAAACTCCGCTGCGGGCTGTGCCCTCACTCTGCCCCTCTCCCTGTGGGCTGAGGGATCCCCAGTAATTTTTTTATGCAGAAGCAATAAAGTTGCTTTCTAAATGACTGAGGGCTGTCAGCGA